>JAAXUL010000043.1 GCA_013336035.1 Chloroflexales bacterium | reverse complement strand
CGATGCCTCGGGCCACCCCCTCGAGCAGGTCGTCCACGTCGCCGATGCCCAGCAGGTGGCGGGCCATACCGTCGGGCATGTGCGGCACGGTCATATCCACCACCTCATACATCTGGGCCTTGTCGGCGCCCAGCGAGCCGCCGATGCACAGGCCATCGAAGTCCATCGCGCCGATCGCCTCGGCGCTGGCCCGGCGCAGGTCGGCGAAGACGCCCCCGTGCACGATGCCGAAGAGGTGCTGCCCCGGGTTGGGCAGCGCGCCCTGGTCGCGCTCGTTGTGGGCGGCCAGGCAGCGGGCCGCCCAGCGGTGCGAGCGGCCCATGCTCTCGCGGGTATAGTCGTAGCCGGCCCGGAAGGGCGGCAGCTCGTCGAAGCAGAGGATAATATCGGCGCCCAGGCAGTGCTGCACCTCGATCGAGCGCTCGGGGGTGAAGACGTGGCGCGACCCGTCGAGGTAGCTCTTGAAGATCACCGCGTCCTCGGTGACCTTGACCATGTCGCCCATGCGGGCGGGGTGCTGCGGGCGGCGGCCCTTGACCTCGTCGGCGATGCCGCCATAGACCAGCGAGAAGACCTGGAAGCCCCCGCTGTCGGTGAGGATGGGCCCGTCCCAGGCGCTGAAGCGGTGCAGCCCACCGCGCCGGGCGATCAGCTCGTGGCCCGGCTGCAGGTAGAGGTGGTAGGTGTTGCCGAGGATGATCTGGGCCCCGTGGTCGCGCAGCTCGTGTGGGGTGAGGGCCTTTACGCTGCCGCGGGTGCCGACCGGCATGAAGACGGGCGTCTCGACGATGCCGTGGGCCGTGGAGACTACGCCGCGGCGGGCTCGTGAGCCGGCGTCGCGGGCGGTGATGCTGAAGATCGCGCTCATAAGCGGCGATTATAGCACGCTAGGCCGCGCCGGCTACCGTCGGCTATGGGCGGCAGGTTGCGGGCGATAGTCGCCCTCTGGGCGTGAACTTGCTTGGCCTGGCCGTGCTATACTCGACACGGCGCATAGGCCGGCACTGTCGAGATAAGCTCTCGCTGCGGCGCAACCCTTCTTTGCAGCGCAGCGTACAACTATCAGCTATGGACGAACAACAGCGAGCCGCCGATCTGCGGCGTATGAAGCGCACCGCCACCGGCCTGCTCGTGGCCGTGACGATCATCTTCCTCATCGCGTCGGTCTTTCAGGGCCTGGGATGGTGGGTGGGGTTCATCCGCGCCTTCGCCGAGGCGGCTATGGTCGGCGCTCTGGCCGACTGGTTCGCCGTGACGGCCCTCTTCCGCCACCCACTCGGCATCCCCATCCCCCACACGGCGATCATCCCCGAGCGCAAGGACCGCATCGCCGAGAGCTTCGGCAGCTTCATCGAGCGCAACTTCCTCGACCCCGACAAGATCGTGGTCCGCGTGCGCCGCCAGGATGTGGCGGGCCGCCTCGCCCGCTGGCTGCGCCAGCCCGAGCGCAGCTCCCAGCTGGCCGACCTGGCCGCCGAGAGCCTCTCGGCCCTGCTGCGCGTGGCCAACGATGAGGAGGTCGGGGGCCTGATCCAGCGCGCCCTCAGCGAGCGCGTGGCCGCTGTGCCCGCCACCCCCCTGGTGGCGAAGCTCCTGGGCGTCATGGTGGTCGAGGAGCGCCAGCGCGACGTGCTGCTCCAGCTGGCCCGCGTGGCCACCGAGTGGGTCGAGGCCAACCAGGCCGGGATCCGCAGACGCATCGCGGGCGAGCTGCCCTCGTGGGTGCCGCGCATCGTCGATCAGAAGATCTACGAGCGCCTGCTCGACGGGGCGCGCAAGGTACTGGTCGAGCTGAGCGCCGACCCCGAGCACCCATTCTACGCCCAGTTTACCGAGACCCTCGATCACTGGATCGTCAACCTGCAGGATGATCCCGAAGTGCGGGCCCGCGGCGAGGAGCTGAAGCAGGATCTGCTGCAGCACCCGCTGCTGCGCGAGGTGGCGGGCGATCTGTGGCAGGATCTGAAGCGGAGCCTGACCAAGCAGAGCACCGCGAGCGACTCGTCGCTGCGCCAGTCGATCGCCCTGGGCCTCTCGCACCTGGGCGATGTGCTCGAGACTGACCCCGAGTGGCGCTCACGCGTCGATAGCTGGGCCGAGGACCTGTCCCGCTATGTCATCCAGCGCTACGGCCGCTCGGCGGGCGACTTCGTGACCCAGACGGTCCGCGCGTGGTCGGCCGAGGAGGTTACGCGCAAGATCGAGCTACAGTTCGGCCGCGACCTCCAGTATATTCGCATCAACGGGACGATCGTGGGTGGCCTGGCGGGCCTGGTGATCTACACATTCTCGCTGTTTCTGTAGCCGCACGGGCAATAGCCCGATCCCGACGGTTGCGGCTACTTAACTGGCCCCCTGGTATGCCGGGCGCACTATGGGAGTGCGGCGGGGCAATGGCGCCCCGCGCCAGCATCCTAAGGAGTTCAGTATGGCTGAGCGTAAGCCCGAGGGCTACCTGGAGGGGCGCCCCCTCCACCCTGAGAGCCTGATGATGAGCTACGGCTATAAGCCCGCGCTCTCTGAGGGCGCGATCAAGATCCCGATCTTCCAGACCTCCACCTTCGTCTTCAAGACCGCCGAGGACGGCAAATCGTTCTTCGAGCTAGCCTACGGGCTGCGGCATCGCGGCCCCAGCGAAGAGATGGGTCTGATCTACAGCCGCCTCAACAACCCCGACCTCGAGGTCCTCGAGGACCGCCTGACCCTCTGGGACGGGGCCGAGTCGGCCGCGACCTTCGCCAGCGGCATGGCGGCGATCAGCACGACCCTGCTGGCCTTCGTCCGCCCCGGCGATGTGGTGCTCCACAGCGAGCCCGTCTACGGCGGCACCGACTTCCTGCTCAAGCACGTCCTGCCCCAGTTCGGGGTGCGCGTGGTGGGCTTTCACGCGGGCACGCCCGCCGAGGCCGCCGAGACTCAGCTGCGCCGTCAGGGCCTGGCCGACAAGCTTGCCATGATCTACATCGAGACGCCGGCCAACCCGACCAACGCCCTGGTCGATATCGCGGCCTACGCGGCCCTGGCGGCGCGCCTCAGCGGCGAGCGCCGCGTGCTTACCGCGGTGGACAACACCTTCCTGGGGCCGCTCTGGCAGCAGCCCCTGCGCCACGGCGCCGACCTGGTCCTCTACTCGGCCACAAAGTATATCGGCGGCCACAGCGACGTGATCGCCGGCGTCTGCCTCGGCTCCCGCGCGCTGCTCGACCAGGTGAAGGTGATGCGGACGATCTTCGGCACGATGGCCGGGGCCCACACCGGCTGGCTGCTGCTGCGCAGCCTCGAGACGCTCAAGCTGCGCATGACCTCGCAGATGAAGAATGCGCGCTACGTCGCCGAGTTCCTGAACGACCACCCTAAGGTCGAGCGGGTCTACTACCTGGGCAACCTGAGCGAGGGCGACCCCCAGTACGAGGTGTACCGCCGGCAGTGCAGCGCGGCGGGCGGCATGATCTCGTTCGAGGTCGTGGGCGGTGAGAAGGAGGCCTTCCGGCTGCTCAACGCCCTCAAGCTCATCCACCTGGCCGTGAGCCTGGGCGGCACCGAGTCGTTGGCCGAGCACCCCGCCAGCATGACCCACTCTGACGTGGACCCCGAGGAGCGCATCGAGCTGGGCATCACGCCCGCCATGGTGCGCATCTCGATCGGCGTCGAGCACCCCGAGGATCTGATCGCCGACCTGGCCCAGGCGCTCGAGCAGGTGTGACTTCGTCACATGGGGGCGCGAGGTGGGCGAAGCCCTCCCCGCAAACCCCACAGTCAATGCTACAGCCCCACATCGCGCGCCAGCAGGTCGCTCTCGGTCTCGCGGCGCTGGATGAGGCGGGCGCGCCCGTCGCTCACCAGCAGCACGGCGGGCCGCGGCACCAGGTTGTAGTTGCTGGCCATGCTCAGAGTGTAGGCGCCCGCCGTGGCCACCGCCAGAGTGTCGCCGGGGCGCGCGGCGGGCAGGGCGATCTCGCGCAGCAGCACGTCGCCTGACTCGCAGTAGCGCCCGGCGACCGCCACCGGCGGCCCGGCCGGCGCCGCGGCGCGGTCCGCCAGCAGGGCGGTGTAGCGGGCGCCATAGAGCGCCGGGCGGATGTTGTCGGCCATGCCCCCGTCGATATGCAGGTACTGGGCCGCGCCGTCGCCATCGAGCTTGCGCGCCACGATCGTATAGAGGGCTACCCCGGCCCTGGCGATGATCGAGCGCCCCGGCTCGACGGTGAGCCGGGGCGGCGCCATACCGTGCTCGGCGCAGCTGGCCCGCAGGGCGTCTACAAGCGCCCTGGCGTAGGCGCCAATGCCGCCCTGGGCCTGGTCGGCGGTGTAGGCCACGCCGAGCCCGCCGCCGGGGCTCAGCTCCTCGACCATGACGCCGTGGCGCGCGCGCAGGCGGGCGGCCTGATCGACCAGCACGGCCAGGGTCGCCCGCAGATCGCCTAGCTCGAAGAGCTGCGAGCCGATATGGGCGTGCAGCCCGAGCAGGCGCAGGCCCGGCGCGGCCAGGACGCGCGCGGCGGCTGTGTCGAGGGCCGCCAGGGGCAGGCCGAACTTCGAGTCGCTGCCGCCGGTGGCGATATGGGCGTGGGTGTGAGCGTCGATCTCGGGCGCCAGGCGTAAGAGCACGCCCTGGGCGTGGTCGCGGCCCTCGGTCAGGGCGGCCAGGTGCTCGACCTCGTCGAGGCTGTCGGCGACGATGGCGCCGACCCCCCAGGCCACGGCCCGCTCGAGCTCGGCGCCGGTCTTCGCGTTGCCGTGCATATGGACGCGCCCCAGCGGCACGCCGGCCCGGCGGGCCACCAGCAGCTCGGCGCCGGAGATCACATCGAGGCCCAGGCCCTCGTGGGCGACGATCTGGGCCAGGGCGGTGTTGAGCAGGGCCTTGCTCGCGTAGTGTACGCGGAAGCTGGCGCCCGTCGCGGCGAAGGCGGCCACGTAGGCCCGCATCGCGCCCCTGACCGTCGCCTCGTCGATCAGGTAGAGCGGCGTGCTGTGCTCATGGGCCAGGGCCACCACGTCGCACCCGCCGATGTGCAGCCGCCCGTCGCGCACCTCCGCTGTGTCGGGCCAGATATATAGTGGGAGGGTCATACTCCAGCGATCCCCAGGCGCGGCGCCTCGGCGCGCAGGGCGGCGATCACCTCGGCGATCAGCTCGTCGAGCGGGGCGCCGATCACGGCGGCGCCGTGGTGGATGCCCTCGCGGCTGACCTTCGCGGCGAAGGCCTTGTCCTTCATTTTCTTCTTGACCGACGAGACCTCGACGCTGGCGATGCTCTTATCGGGGCGCACCAGGGCCACGGCGGTCACGAAGCCGCTCAGCTCGTCGACGGCGTAGAGCGTGCGCTCCATGGGGCTCTCGGGCAGGATGCCGCTGTAGTCGGCGTGGCTGAGGATGGCGCGCACCACCTCGGCGCCCCAGCCCTGCTCGCGCACATGGGCCACGCCATAGAAAGGGTGGCCGGGCAGCTCGGCGGGCAGCGGCTCGCCCGCGATCAGCGCTTCCGAGACGGCCGTCGTCGCGGGGCCCTCGGCGGGCATGTTGGGGTAGCGCTCGAAGTCGAGGTCGTGCAGCAGGCCCACGGCGCCCCACAGGTCGGCGTCGGCGCCCGACTTGCGGGCGAAGTGGACCATGCAGGCGGCCACGGCCTCGCAGTGCTTGCGCAGGCTTTCGGCCTGCACCCACTCGTACAGCGTCTCGCGGGCACGCTCGGTCAACATAGAGACTACTCCTCCATCTCCGGTGGCGGGTGGTGCTCGGGGCATTATACACCGGCCTCTATCGGCGCGGGTGTGCGCCACATTATCGTCTTTGCATTTCATAACGGATACCATTGACTGTATGAAAAAATTTGCTAAAATAAGATCTATAAAGCGGCATCCTCCTAAGGTTCTTTTGCACCGGAAAGAGGTCGTCATGGGTGTGCCGAACAGGCCTGGTCGCCTGGGCGGATCGCTGGCCATGCTGCTGGTCGTCGTAGTAAGTCTGTCGGCCTTTACTCCCGCTTCGAACGTCAGCGCCGCTGCGCAGCCGGATGCCTGGGTCTACACTGATCCGACTGCACCTGTATTTATCGGTGAGCAGAAGTGGTTCAGCGTTGGCTTTGCGAACAACAGCGCCACAGCGACAGGTTACGGCCCCTACATCGATCTCTTCCTGCCTGCCGCAGGCGCCGATGGGGCCGGCCCAGCGATCGACGACGGGCTCACCTTCGACCATGCCAGTCTCAACCAGATTGGCTTGATGACGCCGCTGACGCCGACGCCCCTGATCTGCGCCGGGGGCACCTTCACGCATCCGCTCACCCGCCTGGCGACACACTGTGTCGATGGCGAGCAGGTGCTTATCTTTGAGCTGCCCTTCGGCAGCTTCGCTCCCAACCAGCCTACCCAGTATCTCCATGTTTATGCTCTGCTGAGCGGCTGGGCCGACCCGGGCACATCGCTGCGGCTGCGGGCCGGCGGCGGCTTCTGGCTCGGCAATGACCCCCTCGACAATCCGGCGAGCGACCCGCCGATCCTCGCCGACGAAGACACCTTGACGATCACGCCCACCGTGCCGCTCACCCTGGCCAAGCTGTCGCGCAACCCCGAGCCCCCCGACACGGTCAATCCTGGGCCGCGCTTCGGCGAGACGGCCACGGGCTTCAGCTTCCCGCAGCACTTCTTTCTCACGCTCGATATTCCTGCGGGCCAGACCATCACCAACCTGCGCCTCAGCGATCTGCTGCCGGCGACGATGGTCTACAGCGAGGTGAACAGCATTACGCCGTCCACTTGCACGATCGTCCGCGAGCCGCCGCGCAGCGGCCCGCAGCCCCCGCCGAACAATGAGCTGGCCATCGGTTGCCCCAGCATCACGGGCGGGGGAGGGGACAATGATGTCACCCTTACCTTCACCTACTGGGTGCCGCGCCTCGACGCGGACGGCGCGCCGGTGCTCGACCCAATCACCGGCGCGCTGCGCGTGTTGGGGAACGACGCCGCGGTGAGCGGCGACTGGCAGCCCCTCGACCCGCGCGACAGCCTGTTCCCAATCACGATCAGCCCCGATGGGCCCGAGGATCAGGTGCGCGCCCAGTCGATCGCCGTGCAGAAGGAGACGCCGACCCTTGCGGTTGACCCGCAGCGGAACTGGCTCTCACCCGGTGACACGCTCGAGTACACGCTCAACTTCCAGATCTCGGACTATTTCTCCTTCGACACCATCGTTATCAGCGACACCCTCTCAGACGGCCAGCGCTACCTGCCCGGCTCGGCGCGCCTCACCCTCGCTGATCGGGGCGGCGCGGTGAGCGGCGCCTTCACCGATGGGGTGAGCCTGAACGTCGATACAAGCCAGATCGGCAATAGTGGGCCTGGGGTCCCCCGCGATGGCACCGATGGGAGCACTGTGATCGCCTTCGATGTCTCGCGGGCGATGCGCGATCTCGGTGACCCTGACGGGGTCGTGCAAGGTGCCCAGGCGCTCTTACCGCGTGGTTCAGCCGCCTACGGCAGCGTCACCTTCCGGGCCGTGATCCAGGAGCGCTTCTCAGACAGCTACCCATCCGGCGACCCCAGCGTCGACATGTGGGATAGGTTCTCGAATGTGGCCACGATCAGCGGACGGCTGCTCGACAACCAGAGCCTCGCCCCGACCGGCGCGCTGGCAGCGGACACACCCGACGAGGGCGATAACCGGGTCATATTCGAGCTGCCTGGCCCAAGCTTCACCAAGACGGTCTACGCGATCAATGGGGCCGCCTGCGCCCCGCCCTGCGCGGATCCGCTGATCGAGCCGGCCGATACTGTCACCTTCAGGCTGACCTACAGGATGCCCTTTGTCGATGTCGAGAACCCCGAGTTCCGCGACTTCCTCCCCCTGCCGGTCTTCGACGCGACCGAGGTCGTGACCACGAGCCCTATTCTTGACAGCGGCCTGCCGCCGCCCGGCCGGGTCGCCTATGGCCCTGACGATAGCTTCCACACCCTGCCTGGGGCCCCTCACCCTGTGCTTGGCATCGACTCGATCAACAACCTGGTCAGCTTCATCTACGACGATTACGACCTTGACAGTAGCCCCGCCGGTGTGATCGATCTGCTCTTCACCGTCACGGCCTCGGATCAGCCCTTTGATAACCGGCTCTATATCACCAACCAGGCCAGCGCAAGCGAGGGCTCGACCAATGGTGGGAGTGGTCGTCGCGAGCGTATCTCGATGGTCGACGTCTTCCTGGAGCCCCTGGTGCTGCGTCTGCGCAAGGGTGTCGTGGCGGCCACCTCGCTCGGTGGGCGCTTCCACCCCGCGGTCGTCGGCCCAGTTGCCTTTACGCCGCCCGGCGACCCGGCCTGCCCGCGCTTCGCGGGCACGATCAGCTCGAATGGCCTGGCTGCCCGCCCGATCAATAGCAACCTGCGCAACCTGCTCCCCGGCGAGCACTTCACCTTCGCCATCGTGATCGAGAACTACGGCCCCTCGTCCGACGGCGCCTTCGACGTGACCCTGCGCGATGAGCTGCCCCCCGGCCTGGTCCGCACCGGCGACCCCATCTGCGTCACCGACGGCACCGGCGCGCCGCTCGCCTTCCACGAGCTTGCGGGCGGGCTGTTTGGCGCGGGCATCGTGCTCGACGACCCCGGCGCCACGCCGGCGCCCGCGGGCGCCCTCGACCCCTACAGCCCCGAGGGTGGGCGGAACGTCGCCATCCTCACCTATGATGTGGCCGTGGAAGACACGGTCGTGCCGCCGCGGACCCTCACCAACACCGTCACCCTATTCCGCTACACAAAAACCGAGGGCGGCGACGACGACGGCCGTGATAAGAGCGATCCAGCCGACGTCACCGTCGTCGATCCGACGGCGATCACCCTGCTGCGCTTTTCGGCGGCCCGCGAGGGCGACCAGGTTGTGGTCCGCTGGACTACCGGCGTCGAGCTGAACACGCGCGGCTTTGTCCTGCTGCGCAGCGATGATGGCACGCGGGCCGGCGCCGTGCCGGTGACCCCGCAGCCCATCCTGGCCCAGGGCATCGACGGGGGCGGCGCCGACTATGCCTGGCCGGATACCGCCGCCCCGCCCGGCCGACCATACGCCTACTGGCTGGTGGAGCTCGGCGACGCGACGGCTGAGTATGGGCCTGTCCGGGTCGGCTCCACCCTTCAGGACCGCTTCCGCCAGGCCCTCCCGATGATCAAGCGCTAATTGTGTTGGGGAGGAGCGATGTCTCACCGATCGTTCACGTGGGGCGCCATACTCGCCGCGGTCGCCGCCGTACTGGCCCTTGGGCTGCTGCCCCTGACACCTTCTCAGGCGGCGCCGCCCCTGGCGCTGACCGCCAGCGCCGAGCCGCCCACCCGCACGCCCACAGCCGCTACTCCGGTGCCCGCGCCTGAGGTGACCGACGTGCCCGAAGAGAGCGGCGGCTCATCCATCGATCTGTCGATCAGCAAGGACGTCAGCCCGGGCTCGGCCATCCCCGGTGAGCGGGTGAGCTTTGTGCTGACTGTCGTCTGCGCGGGCCGCGGCCGGGCGAGCAATGTGGTGATCAGCGACACTCTGCCCGAGGGCCTGGCCCTAGTCGAGGCCACCACCAGCTGGGGCCAGCTGACGACGAGCGGCCGCACGGTGCGCGTCACCATCCCGGTGCTCTACGCGGGCGACCAGGTGACGGTCCGCGTCGTCGCCCAGGTTGAGCCGGGCGCCCAGGGCTTCCTGGCGAACCAGGCCACAGTGACCACAGACAGCGATGACCGCGACCAGGCGAACAACACCGCCTCGGCGACGCTGAGCGTCAGCCAGCCAGCCGTCACGCCCACGCCTGCGCCCACGGACACTCCTACGCCCGGCCCGGTCGCCACTACCGTGCCGGCTGCCTTGCCGCCCACGGGAGGTCCGCGCGGCGAGCCTCTGGCGTGGATGCCCCTGGCCTTGCTCGGCGCCGCCCTGGCAGCGGCGGGCCTGGCCGCGCGCGCGCGGGCGCGGAGCTAGTGGGCCAGTTGATGCGCGTGTCGCCAGTGCGCGCCTGGGCCCTCACCTCGCGTGCGCCCCTCGCCTGTGGATGTGGGGGAGAGGGCCAATGGCGCCGCCCATGACAAGCGGCCCCTTTGGCGGGCAGGCGCGGCTGTGACTTCGGCGCTAGCCAGACCACTGCGCGCCGCGCGGCTGGTCCTCGCTCTGGCTGGGCTGCTCGCCCTGACCCTTGGGCCTGCGCCGGCGGCCCGAGGCGGCGCGGCCGCGCCGCCCGACCCCCTGGCCGCGCGGGCCGCATGGACCGTGCACGTCACTGAAGAGGGCCTCCAGCGCCTTATGGGCGCCGACCTTGCCGCCGCCGGCCTCAGCCTGTCCACCCTCGACCCGGCGCGGCTTCAGCTCTGGCTCCGGGGCCGCCCTGTCCCCCTCGAGGAGCTGGGCACTGGCGACGGCCGGCTCGACTCCGGCGATGAGCTGCGCTTCTACGCCCCGCCGCCGGGGGATCGCTGGAATACCGCTGACACCTACTGGTTGAGCGTCGAGCAGGGGCCAGGGGCGCGTATGGGGCAGCGGCCAGCCCCCGCGCCGTCCGCGCCCGCCTGCCCGGGGGCCGAGGAGCGCGGGATCGCGGGGCGTCCTGGGGTCTACGCCTCGAGCCGGCCTGGCCCCGACGGCGACCACTGGTTCGTGGCCGCCCTGAGCGGCGCGGGGGCGACGGCCGAGTGGGCTGGCGGGCCGCTCGTCACGGCCCTGCCCGGAGCGAGCGGCGGTGCCGTGCTGACTGTCAGCGGCAGCGCCACGGGCCCGGGGCCTCATCATCTGCTGATCAGCCTCGGCCAGGCCAGCTCAGAGCAGCGCTGGGCGGGGGCCGGCGACTGGCGCTTCGAGCTCGGCGCCTGGCGCCTGGCGGGTGCGGCCCCGCCCGAGGTGCGGGTCGCGGCCGGGCCAGGCGAGGCCGACGAGCTGCTGATCGACCGGGTTGCCTGGGCCCTGCCAGTGGCCCTCCGGCTCGGCGGGCGGGCGGCCAACTTCACCAGCCTGCCGGGCCCGGGCCTCTGTCGGGTCGAGGGGCCGCCCGCCGGGGCGGCGCTCTACGACATCAGCGACCCCCTGGCCCCTATCAGAGCGCACCTCGGCGCTGACGGGCTGATCGCCCCCGGCAGCTACCTCGTCGCGGCGGGCAGCAACCTGCACACGCCGGCGGTGTCGCCTCGCACGCCCGCAGATCTGGCCTTGCTCCCACGCGCCGACCTGATCTATATCGCCCCCGCCGCCCTCGGCGAGGCCCTGAAGCCGCTGGTCGAGCACCGGCGCCGGCAGAGCCACACTGTGCTCGTCCTCGACGTGCAGCAGATCTACGATGCCTGGAGCGGCGGCGCCGTGGATCCCGCCGCCATCCGGGCCATGCTGCGCTGGGCCTATGCGACCTGGCAGCCGCCGCCACGGGCGGTCACCCTGGTGGGCGACGGCACCTCAGACCCGCACAACTACAGCGGGCGCGGCGCGCCCAACCTCATCCCGCCCTTCCTCGCCATGGTGGACCCCTACCTGGGTGAGACGGCCTGCGAGAGCTGCTTCGTGCAGCTCGACGGCGCAAGCCCCCTCGACGACCCCCGGCCCGACCTGCTGCTTGGCCGGCTGCCCGTGAAGAGCGCCGACGAGCTGCGGGCGGTGGTCGCCAAGATCGTGGGCTACGAGACGGCCACGGGCGCGGGGAGGTGGCGGAGCCGGGCAGTCTTTCTGGCCGACAATGCCCTCGAGGCAGATGGGCACCCGGACAGGGCGGGCGACTTCGCGGCGGTGGCCGAGCGGGCCATGGCGTCGTGGCCGCCGGGGGTGCTGGTAGAGCGCATGTACTACGACCCGACGGCGCCGCCGGGTCAGACCTGGCGCGAGCGTGACGCGGTGCGAGCCCACGAGCGTACCCTGGCGGCCCTGCGGGCCGGCGCCGGGCTGCTCGTCTACATCGGCCATAGCCACTACTGGCAGTGGGCATCCACCGACCCGACCGGGCCCCGGCCAGCCCTGCTCGAGCTGCTCGACGTGGACACACTGGACAACGGGGGGCGGCTGCCGGTGGTGCTGAGCATGACCTGTCTCAGCAGCGCCTTCCAGCAACCCTCCTACAGCGGGACCACCATCGACGAGCTGCTGCTGCTGCACCCAGGCGGCGGCGCCGTCGCCGTCTGGGGCTCGACGGGCCTTGGCGTGCTCACGGGCCACGAGGGCCTGCTGCACGGCTTCACCGCGGCCCTCTGGCGCGGGGGCGGCACCGCCCCGGTCGGTGATCTGGTGCGGGCGGGCTATGACGAGCTGCTCACCGGGCAGATCTGCTGTGCCGACACCATCTGGACCTTCGCGCTCCTGGGTGACCCGCTCACGCCGCTCAGGGCGGCCCCGGCCCATCATTCCTGGATGCCGCTGGTGGGCAAGCCGTAGACGTGTTATGGCGCCAGGGTCGCCCTGGCCGCCTCGAACAGCCGCGTGAGCCCGTGGGCGGTGGCCTCGGCGCGGAACTGCGGCTTCCAGGCCGGCTCGGCCAGCGCATCGCTGACCACAAAGCCGCCAGCGATCTGGACGCCGCGCAGGGCCGCCACGGCGAAAAGGGCGGCCGCCTCCATCTCGACGGTCAGCACGCCCTGGGCCTGGTAGTGGTCGATCTCGGCCCTGGTCTCGCGGAAGGGCGCGTCGGTGGTCCAGGTCGGGCCACGGGGCGCCTCGACGCCCGCCCCGGCCAGAGCCTCGGCAAAGCGCGCGGTCAGAACAGGGTCAGGCAGGGCCGGGGCCGCCGGGTCGGCCAAGTAGTGGTGCGAGACCCCCTCGTCGCGCACGGCGGCGGTGCAGACCGTCAGGGCGCCCACGGCGAGGCCGGGCCCGATCCCGCCCGCCGTGCCGATCGTGATGAAGCGGCGCACCCCCATCGCCACCAGCAGCTCCATCTGCATCGCGGCGGCCGGCGCGCCGATGCCGAACTCGGCCGCCACCACCACCGCGCCGTCCGTCGAGGGGAGCGGGTAGAGCATGCCAAGCACACAGGGGATGCGCTCGGGCGCCTCGGACGCCCTGATCTGGTGGAGCAGCGAGCGCTGGTAGCAGAAGATGGCGCCCTGAGGCGCAAGGTCGTGCGGGGCCAGGCCCGCCTCGCGGAAGTAGTCGAGGTGGTCGATTGGCTCGAAGTGAGCCGGCGAGGCGTGCTTGGCGGGGAGCCGCGGGATTGGCATCGCTGGGCGCCCTTTCCTGGTTCACAATCGGCTGGAGCGTAGTATACTCTCCCCCGTCAGCTTGCACAACGCGCCACGCTTGCGCGTAGCACCTCTCTCGAACTACAATGGGTGCAGGGCAGAAACGCCGGCCCTGCCGGCCCTCCGGCCGCGGCGGATGTCCGTGGTCACCGCCGGCCGCCCACAGGATCAATGCGCATGGCTGAGCTGCGGCAGAACCTCGCCACCCGCGAGTGGGTGATCATCGCCAGCGAGCGGGCGCGGCGCCCCAATGCCTACGCCGAGGCACCCGACCGGGCCCGCACCCACGAGCGCTCGGAGCGGGACCTCGCCTGCCCCTTCTGCCCCGGCAACGAGGAGCTCGACCTCGAGATATGCCGCGCCCCCAACGAGGGCCTCTGGGCCACCAGGGTGGTCCGCAACAAATACCCGGCGCTGGCCCTCGACGGACCTATCACCCGCGCCTTCAACGGCGTCGAGCGCCGCATCACCGGCATCGGCTACCACGAGGTGCTGGTCGAGCACCCCTTCCACAATGCCACCCTCGCCCTCATGACCGACGAGGAGATCCGCGCCGTCCTCGAGATGTCGCTCCGCCGCGGCCGCGAGATCGGCGCCGACCCGCGCATCGAGCAGATCGTCTTCTTCAAGAACCACGGCGAGCGCGCCGGGGCCTCGCTGCCCCACACCCACAGCCAGATCATCGGCCTGCCGATCGTCCCCGGCGATATCCGCCACCGCATCGAGGAGGCCCGCCGCTTCTTCGACGATACCGGCAGGTGCGTCTTCTGCGCTATGCTCGACGATGAGCTGGCCAGCGGCGAGCGCATGATCGCCGTCAACGACTACTACGTCGCCTTTGTGCTCTACGCCTCATCGTCGCCCTTCCATATCTGGATCATGCCGCGCCACCACCACGCCAGCTTCCTCCATATCGAGCCCCAGAGCCTCATGCACCTGGCGCCGCTGCTGCGCGATGTCCTCTTCCGGCTCTACATCCACCTCAACGACCCCGACTACAACCTGATCATCCGCTCGACCCCCACCAAAGAGCCCGAGAACGGCTACTTTCACTGGTATATAGCCCTGGTGCCTCGCCTTAGTCACAGCGCCGGCTTCGAGCTGGGCAGCGGCGTCTGGATTAATCCCTCGATCCCCGAGCAGTGCGCCGACTATCTGAGGGGGGATACATAGCCAGGACCATCGGGCCTTGACAGATAATCACAGCCTGTGGTATGCTTGCCACGGTCGACGATTTGTAAAGATTGCACACAGCTATGGCCTCCCGTTTTGTGAACATCCTCCTTATTAGCGGCCTTGTACTCCTCCTTATTGGGTGGAGCAAAAGTCGTTAAGGGAGGGGAGGCCTGAGCGCCCCAGCAGACTGAGCAAGACTGAACCTCCCGGACGAACCCCGGGGGGTTTTTTCGTAGCCCGATACCCAGAGACTGGAGGACCGCTATGCAGCGCATCGGCCGCATCATCACCGATCTGCTCGTCCGCCTCGGCGGCCGGCGCCGGCAGCTTGTCCCCGTCCCAGTGCCTGTACCCGTGCGTCGGATGCGCTGATGACGCTTCGCGTCGGCGCGTAGCGCCATCGTCCATCGTCGCACCGCCCGGCGCACAGCCCCGCGCCGGCGTTCGCCCACAGTGCTGTGGGCTGCGGCGAACAGCCCCATTGTGGCGGCTCGCCCAGTCGGTTTCTGCCTTTTCCGGCCCGATGACCATCAACCCAGTCGACGCTCGCCGCGCAGACAGCCCGAGGTTGGCACGGCCTGACCTTGTGTTGCCTGATGCACCGCAGACACTCCAGAGAGGAAGGACCGTATGGCCAATCAGATGACCGGCGCCCAGATCATGTGTGAGGCGTTGATCCGCGAGGGCGTCGAGGTGATGTTCGGCCTCCCCGGCGGCGCGATCATGCCCTTCTATTTCGCCATGTGGGAGTACCGCGACAAGCTGCGCCACATCCTCTGCCGTCACGAGCAGGGCGCCGGCCACGCCGCCGAGGGCTACGCCCGCTCGACCGGGCGCATCGGCGTCTGCATCGGCACCAGCGGCCCTGGCGTGACCAACCTCGTCACCCCGATCGCCGACGCTATGATGGACTCGACCCCCCTCCTCGCGATCTGTGGCCAGGTCGGCAGCCACGTCCTTGGCAAGGACGCCTTCCAGGAGACCGACATCACCGGCATCACTATGCCGATCACCAAGCATAACTACCTGGTCAAGGACGTCAACGAGCTGCCCTACGTCTTCAAGGAGGCGATCTATATCGCCACCACCGGCCGCCCCGGCCCCGTCCTGATCGATGTCACTAAAGACGCCATGCAGAAGCTCTGCGTCCCCGACTGGGATGTCAAGCTTAACCTCCCCGGCTACAAGCCCACCTACCAGCCCAACCGCAAGCAGATCCGCGAGGCCCTCAAGCTGCTCGTGGGCGCCAAGAAGCCGCTGATCATCTCGGGCAACGGCGTGGTCATGTCGGGCGCCAACGACGAGCTGCGCTTCTTCGCCGAGAAGCTGCGCATCCCTGTCATCACCACCCTCCACGGCATCGGCTCGTTCCCCGAGGAGCACCCCCTCTACATAGGTATGCCCGGCATGCACGGCTGGGTCCACGTCAATAAGGCCATCCAGGATTGCGACGTGCTGTTCAACATCGGCGGGCGCTTCGATGACCGGGTGACCGGCAAGGCCAGCACCTTCGCCCCTAAAGCCAAAGTCATCCACGTCGATATCGACCCCTCCGAGATTGGCAAGAACGTCAAGGTGGCCGTGCCGATCGTCGGCGATGCCCGCCTGACCCTCCAGGCCCTGCTTGAGGAGCTGCCCCCGCGCGAGGAGCTGGGCGATCTACACGCCAACGCCTCCGACTGGATGGAGCATATCCGCGATATGCAGGATAAGCACCAGGGCAAGCAGCAGTATAAGAATCGCGCCGCCGCGGTGAATATGGCCCTGCCGCCCCACGATGTCTACGATGCCCTCAACCGCACCCTGGCGCTGCACGGCAACTACCGCCTGGTGACCGATGTTGGCCAGCACCAGATGTGGGCCGCCCAGCTGCTCGATAATAACGCGGGGCCGCGCACCTTTATGACCTCGGGCGGCGCCGCGACGATGGGCTTCGGCCTGCCGGCGGCCCTTGGCGTGGCCGTGGCCCACCCCAACGATACGGTCTGGGTCGTGGCCGGCGACGGCGGCTTCCAGATGACCAACCAGGAGATGGCCACCATCATCCAGGAGGGCATCAAGAATATTAAGGTCCTGATCATCAACAACGGCTACCTGGGCATGGTCCGCCAGTGGCAGGAGCTGTTCGAGAACAAGCGCTACAGCGGCACGCCCCTCAGCGGCCCCAACTTCGCCAAGCTGGCCGAGGCCCACTACTGGAAGGGCATCACCGTCGAGCACTCCGATCAGGTCCAGGCGGCTATCGACGAGGCTATGGCCACCGACGGCCCCGTGCTGATCGACTTCCGCGTCGAGCGCGAGGTCAATGTCTTCCCGATGGTCCCCCAGAATGCCGCAATCGGCGAAATGATCACCGAGAACCCCACGGCGTAGCAGCAGGCGCTATCGCGCCCCGATTAGCAGGAAGGCCGCAGCCAGGGGCTGCGCCTCAGCGAGGACTATATGAGAAAGCATACCATCGTCGCCCTCGTGCAGGACCGCCCCGGCGTGCTGAGCCGGGTCGCGGGCCTGGTGCGTCGGCGCGGGTACAACATCGAGAGCCTGGCCGTCGGCCATAGCGAGCAGCCAGGCATCAGCCGGATGACTATCGTCGTCGAATCGGACCACATCGAGCAGGTGGTCAAGCAGCTCTACCGCCTGATCGAGGTGATCAAGGTCAGCGATGTGAGCGACGACCCCACCGTTGAGCGCGAGATGGTGGTGCTGAAGCTGCACGTCCCCGCCGCCACCCGCCACGAGCTCGTCTCGATGTGCAGCGTCTTCGAGTCCAAGATCGTCGATGTCGGCACCAACACCATGATCATCGAGATGACTGGCACCCCCTCTAAGGTCGAGAACTTTATCGAGGTGGTGCGCCCCTACGGGATCAAAGAGATGATGCGCACCGGTCGCATCGCCATGGTCCGTGGCGCCCGCGGCCATAACGCCGAGCAGTATGTCGAGAACAATGGCAACGGTGCGACCGTACCGACGCTTAACTAGGGCCGAGCGGCTGGAGGGGGCAACCCCTCCAGCGTCGTTTTCCGGGCCGATCTCAGCAGGGAGGTCCGGAGGGGCGCAGCCTCTCCGAAGAAATATTCCTCAGACTCTTTGGGGGCGATGCCCCCGTAGGTGCCGCGCCAAGCGCGGGAAGGACTTATCATGGCGGAGCTTTTCTACGACAAGCAGGCCGACCTCGAGCGCCTGAAGGGCAAGCCGATCGCTATCGTCGGCTTCGGCAGCCAGGGCCACGCTCACGCTCGTAACCTTGCCGACAGCGGCCTCGATGTGCGCGTCGGCCTCTACCCCGGCTCGAAGAGCTGGTCCAAGGTCGAGGCCGCCGGCCTCAAGCCGATGACCGTCGCTGAGGCCGCCAAAGAGGCCCAGGTGGTCATGATCCTTACGCCCGACACCGGCCAGGCCGCGATCTACCGCGAGCACGTCGCCCCGTATATGGAGCCGGGCAAGACCCTGATGTTCGCCCACGGCTTCAACATCCGCTTCGGCCAGATCGTCCCGCCGGCCGGGATCGACGTGAGCATGGTCGCCCCCAAGTCGCCCGGCCACCGTGTCCGCGAGGTCTACACCCAGGGCGGCGGCGTGCCCGCGCTCGTCGCCGTCCAGCAGGACGCCTCGGGCGGCGCGCTTCAGGACGCCCTGGCCTACGCCAAGGGCATCGGCAGCACCCGCGCCGGCGTGCTCATCACCACCTTCGCCGAGGAGACCGAGACCGACCTGTTCGGCGAGCAGGTCGTGCTCTGCGGCGGCGTGAGCGCCCTGGTGAAGGCAGGCTTCGAGACCCTGGTCGATGCCGGCTACCAGCCCGAGGTGGCCTACTTCGAGTGTATGCACGAGCTCAAGCTGATCGTGGACCTCTTCTACCAGGGCGGCCTGAACTATATGCGCTACTCGGTGAGCGACACCGCCGAGTGGGGCGACTACACCGCCGGCCCGAAGATCGTCACCGAAGAGACCCGCAAGGCGATGCGCCAGATCCTCAGCGATATCCAGAGCGGCGCCTTCGCCGAGGACTGGATCGACGAGAACGCCAATGGTCGCCCCCGCTTCAACGCTATGCGCAAGGCCGATGTTGACCATCGGATCGAGCAGATTGGCCTGCAGCTGCGCCGCATGATGCCCTTCGTCAACCCGCGCGAGGTAACCCCTGGCTCTGGTGGAGCCTAATAGCACGGGGTTTCGGGGAGGGCCCGGCTCTCCCCTGCCTCCCTCTCGCTGAGGAGCAAAGCCTTATGGAGTCTCACGTACGTATTTTCGATACGACCTTGCGTGATGGCGAGCAGGCCCCCGGCTGCACTATGACCCTGGAGGAGAAGCTGGAGGTCGCTCGCCAGCTGTCGCGCCTGAACGTAGATATCATCGAAGCCGGCTTCCCCGCCGCCTCGCCGGGCGACTGGGCCGCCGTGCACGAGATCGCCCGCGAGGTCGGCACCCCCGATGGGCCCACCATCGCCGCCCTGGCCCGCGCGAACCGCGACGATATCGAGAAGGCCTGGACGGCCATCCAGCCCGCCGCGAAGAAGCGCATCCACACCTTCATGTCCACCTCGGACATCCATCTCGAGCACCAGTTCCGCAAGACCCGCGCGCAGTGCCTAGAGATCATTCGCGAGATGGTGGGCTTCGCCCGCTCGCTGTGCGAGGATATCGAGTTCTCGCCGATGGACGCCGGGCGCAGCGACCCCGCCTTCCTCCGCCAGGCTGTGGCCGTGGCGGTCGAGGCCGGCGCCACC
>JAAXUL010001313.1 GCA_013336035.1 Chloroflexales bacterium | reverse complement strand
CCGAGCTCGCCCAGCCGGCGGGCCACCTCGTCGGCCCAGGCGCTCAGCTCGCCGAAGCTGTAGGCGCGCCCCTCGGCGATCAGCGCCGGCCGCCCCGGGTGCAGCGCGGCGCGGCGGGCCAGCCAGTCAGGGAGAGTGTTGGGCTCCATCATTGTCCCGGCTGAAGGCCCTCACCCCCTCTCCGGCTTCGCAGGAGAGGGGGTGAGGGGTGAGGGCCGCTCACCCGATCAGCAGCCCCAGGGCCAGCAGCGACCCAAACAGCATATGCAGACGGCCGGTGCCGCGCAGTCCGGCGTTGAGGGCCTTGCCACGCTCTTTGCCGACCAGCTCGAGCAGAGGCAGGGCCAGGGGCAGGCTCAGCCATGCCAGCAGCGAGAAGGGCGAGGCCCCGCCCCAGAGCCAGACCACGGGCAGGCTCAGGAAGGCGCCGAGCACGAGCAGGGCGTACTCGACGCGGGCGAAGCGCTCGCCAAAGATCACGGCCAGGGTGCGCTTGCCGGCCTTACGGTCGGTCGGCGCGTCGCGCAGGTTGTTGACCACGATGATCGCCGTCACCAGCATCGACACGGGCATGCTGGCCAAGAAAGCTACCCAGCGGAAGGCGCCCGTGTGCAGGTAGTCGGTGCCCACCACCGCCACCACGCCGAAGAAGATGAAGGTGAAGATGTCGCCCAGGCCGTTATAGCCCAGCGGGAAGGGCCCGCCCGTGTAGAGGATGCCCGAGGCGATCGAGAGCAGCCCGACCAGCAGGATGGGCCAGCCGCCCACGTAGATCAGGTAGGCGCCGCAGAGCGCCGCGAGCCCGAAGCAGAGCAGCATGGCGTTGCGCACCGTGGCCGGCGCGACCAGGCCGCTCTGGGTCACCCGCGTCGGGCCGAGGCGCTCGGCGGTGTCGGCGCCCTTCTTGTGGTCGAAGTAGTCGTTGGCCAGGTTGGTGCCGATCTGGATGAGCAGCGAGGCCAGCAGGGCGGCCAGAAAGGCCAGCGGGTGGAACATCCCGTCGGCCAGGGCCGTCGCCGAGCCCACCAGCACCGGCACCACCGCCGCCGGCAGCGTCGGCACCCGGATCGCCATCAGCCATGTCTTGATGGGCCCCGGGGGGGCCGCTGTCGCCTTGGTCGTCATGGCCGCTAGGGGAACCGCCGGAAGCGGCGGAAGTTCGGCTTGCGCTTCTCGAGGTAGGCCTGCTTACCCTCTTTGGCCTCTTCGCTCAGGTAGTAGAGCAGGGTCGCGTCGCCGGCGAGCTGCTGCAGGCCGGCGTGGCCGTCCGCGGCGGCGTTGATCGCGGCCTTGAGGAAGCGCAGGGCCATCGGGCTCTTATCGAGCATCTCGCGGGCCCACTGCACACCCTCGTCCTCCAGCCGCTCGAGCGGCACCACCGTGTTCACCATGCCCATGTCGAGGGCCTGCTGGGCGTTGTACTGGCGGCACAGGTACCAGATCTCGCGGGTCTTCTTGTCGCCGACCATACGCGCGAGCAGGTTCGAGCCGTAGCCGCCGTCGAAGCTGCCCACCCGCGGGCCGGTCTGGCCGAAGATCGCGTTCTCGGCGGCGATCGTCAGGTCGCAGACGATGTGCAGCACGTGGCCCCCGCCGATGGCGTAGCCCGCCACCAGGGCGATCACCGGCTTGGGGATGATGCGGATCAGCCGCTGCAGGTCGAGCACATTCAGGCGGGGCACCGTGTCCTTGCCGACATAGCCGCCGTCGCCGCGCACGCTCTGGTCGCCGCCAGAGCAGAAGGCCATACCGCCGGCCCCGGTGAAGAGGATGACGCCGATGCGCTCGTCGTCGCGGGCCCGCGAGAAGGCGTCGATCAGCTCGTGAACCGTCTCGGGGCGGAAGGCGTTGCGTCGTGTGGGGCGGTTGATCGTGATCTTGGCGATGCCCTCGCCCCCGGCGTCGTGCTCGTAGATAATGTCGGTGTAGTCGCCGACGTTGGTCCACTCGATTGGCATATGCTCTATCCCTGATAGCTCGGCTCAGAGGGGCGCGCGGGAGCTCGGCTCCCCCGCCTACCCCCACCGGTTGGTTCAAGGGAGAGCCAGGCTCTCTCTTGAGAGGAATCCTACCACAAGTTGCGCGAAGACCTCGCGGCGCTCGAGGTGCACCGTGTGGCCCGCGCCGGGCACGCTGATCTGCCGCCCGCCCGCCAGCAGCCCGGCCATCTGGCTGTGAATGGCGACATACTTTATGTCAATCTCCCCGCTCACCAGGAGGGCGGTCGCCTCCAGGGCGGGCAGCCGATCCCACAGGCTTGGCTGGCGCCCGGCGCCCATGCCGCGCAAGCTGTTGGCGTAGCCCACGGCGCTGCCCCGCAGCCGCCGCTCGCGCAGGGCCGCCCGCGCCTCAGCGGGCAGGCCGGCCTGGCTGGCGAAGAGGGGGATGGCCGCCCAGTGATCGACGAACCACCC
>JAAXUL010001312.1 GCA_013336035.1 Chloroflexales bacterium | reverse complement strand
CGA
The DNA here is from genome assembly GCA_013336035.1 of Chloroflexales bacterium. GTDB lineage: Bacteria > Chloroflexota > Chloroflexia > Chloroflexales > Chloroflexaceae > CAIWXH01. The sequence goes on along the minus strand of JAAXUL010001312.1, from coordinate 2,412 downwards.
CGCTCTTCCGATCTCCCGACCGGCGCCCGCAGCTCGATGCCGGTGCGCCCGTCGGTCGCCGGACCTGCCAGCCACAGGGCCAGGCGGGCGGACTCCTCGGGGGGGGCGGCGGCCAGCCGGGCGATGCGGTCGAAGGCGCGGGCGCGCCCCTCGTAGCCCGCCGCCACCACCATGTGGCGCGTCAGCGGCGTGTCGAGCAGGCCCGGGTTGAGCGTGAAGACGCCCAGGCCGCTGTCGCGCTCCTCGGCGGCGAGGGCCAGAGAGAAGCTGCGGATCCAGGCCTTGCTCGCCCCGTAGGCGTTACCGAACGGGTTCGGCGCCCGGTCGCCCTGCCCCAGCATATTGATCAGCTTGCCGGCGCGCCGGGGCCGCATCGTGCGCAGGGCCGCCAGCGAGCCGTGGTAGGTGCCGAGAATGTTAGTCTGGATCACGCGCGTGAAGACCTCGGGGGCGATCAGCGCCGTCGGCCCCTGGGTGGCCGTGACCCCGGCGTTGTTGACCCACAGATCAACCTGGCCAAAGGCCTCGACGGCCGCGCTCGCCAGAGCGAAGACCTGCTCGCGCTCGCGCACATCGCAGGCCAGGCCGATCACCCGGGCGCCGCGCGCCTGAAGCCAGTCCACCGCGCGCGCCACCTCGGCGGGCACATGGTTCGAGACCACCACCGCCGCGCCGGCGGCGGCAAAGGCCCGGGCGATCGCCAGGCCCAGCCCCTGGGTGCTGCCTGTCACCACGGCCACCTTATCGGCCAGAGCGCCCGTACGTTGCTGCATTATCGTCTCCCGCACCGCCTCCTATCAGCGCGAGCCTGGCGCGGCCCGTACCAGGCGGCGGGCGCGATTATAGCACGGGTGTATGCCGCCCGAGCGGCGCGGGCGCACCGCGGCCCCAACACCCCCCACCGTTGCTAACTCTTCACCGTCGCCCCTGGCCCGAAGGCGTATCATGAGCCCGTCGGATCACACCCAGGAGGGCCTATGGCTGTCTATCTGCCGGTGTTCTCCTCTCCCGAGGGCGAGGCCGCCGCCCTCGCGACCTACCAGGCCGTGCTCCACCGCTGGCCCGTCCCCTACGAGCAGCTGACTGTACCGACCAGCTACGGCGACACCCACGTGGTCGCTAGCGGCCAGCGGGGCGACCCCACGGTCATCCTGCTCCACGCCAGCTTCGCCGGGGCGATCTCGTGGTACCACAGCGCCGGCGCCCTCAGCGCCTACTACCGTGTCTACGCCGTCGATATGGTGGGCGAGCCCAACCGCAGCCGCCCGACCTGTGCGATCGAGAGCCTCGAGCAGCTCACCCAGTGGTTCGCCGAGCTGACCGCGGGCCTCGGCGCGCGGCACTTCGATCTGGTCGGCAGCGGGTACGGCGGCTTCGCCGCGGCCTACTTCGCCATGCGCCTGCCCGAGCGTGTGCGCAAGCTGGCCCTCATCGGCCCGGCCGCCACCATTCAGCCGATCGCCCCTTTTTATGTCAACATGATCGCGCCCAGAGCCGCCTACACGCACCTCCCGAGGCTCCCTGGGTTCGAGCGAGCGATGCGCCGCGCCGCCGGCTGGATGCTGGCCGGCCTGCCCACGGACGAGGCCTGGGCGCCCTTCTTCCAGCTGGCCCTGGTCCACGGCGCCATCACAACGCGGCTTCGCCCACACGTCTACAGCGCCGACGAGCTGCGCCACATCAGGGCGCCGACGATGCTGCTCCTGGGCGACCACGAGCGCAGCTACAGCGGCGGGCCGGGCGCCGCGGCCCGCGCGGCGCGGCTCGCGCTACCCGCGGCCCGCATCGAGCGCGTGCCCCGCGCCCACCTCCTCGCCGCCATAGCCAACCCGTCGCACGTCAACGCGCGCCTGCTCTGGTTCCTCGACAGCTACAGCACCAGGCCCGACGGCACGCCGATGCACACCGTCGAGCCCCCCCTGCTAGAGCTGGCGGCGTATTAGCGGCGGGCAGCCTAGCGCGCGGGCGCGGCGATCGTGATCAGCCGGTGGGTCATCTCGACCCCCCCATCGACGATCACCTTATCGCCGATACACGAGACCATCGTCACCAGCTCGCGGCCGCGGGGCAGAATATACTCGACCTGGTCAGGCCTGGCCCAGACCTTCTCGACCACCACATAGGGGTGGGCCCGCTCATCGGCGGTGTAGACGGTCAGGCGCGCGCCAACCTCTAGCTCCTTCAGGCGGGCGAAGGGGGCCGGGATCTCGGGCGCCGCCTTGAAGCGCAGCACATGGCCCCACAGCACCACATTCTCGCCCTGCCCGGGCCGCGCGCTGAGGTTATACCAGCCAACATCGTGCTTCGGCACGATCGGCACCCGCCGCTTATCAAGGCCCACCGAGAGCAGGGGCCGGTCCAGGTCGATCGCCGGGATCACCAGGCGCACCGGCTCGCTGGCGGGGGCCTTCG
>JAAXUL010001311.1 GCA_013336035.1 Chloroflexales bacterium | reverse complement strand
GCGCCGTCGGCCAGGCTGACCCGGAGGTGCTGAGCGTGGAGGTCAGCTACGCACCGAATTTCGCCTAGACTCCTGTTCAAAGGCACTTGACACATACCGGCCGGCGACGCGGGCGAAGGTCGGGACCATCCAGGCTTTCTGCCCTTGCTCGAGGCGCGAGTACTGGGCGTAGTCGAGGTGGGCGGCAGCGGCCACAGCACGGAGCGAGGCCCGGGGGATGTACGGCTCCAGCTCAGCGCGCAGCGCGCGCATGCGACCGTCCGCGTCCACCCAGCCGCCCGCCCACAGACCCTCACCCTCGTGCCCCGTTGGCCGGTAGCGCTGTCGCTCGAGTACCAGATTGCCAGCAGTCATCACGACCTCACATCACCGTTGTGTAGACATCGTCCCTAGTATACCAGCTCAGGGCAGGAGCGCGCCAGCCTTTCGTCGGAGATGTCGTTGTATAGACATATCCGCCTTATGTTGTATACACATCTCGGCCTTGCGACGGAGAGGCGTTGCATACACATATGCTACCCTATGGCTGTCGCGAGGCCAGAGCAGGACAAAACGCAGCAGGACGGCTCAGAACGGCTCAACCCCAGGGTGTGGCGCAGCGAGCAGCGCGCCTCGTTCGGGACGAGGAGGTCGCAGGTGCAAACCCTGCCACCCTGACCACGAAGGGGTCTGGTGTAACAGCAGCACGGCGGTCTCCAAAACCGTCTGGTGTCCGTGCAACTCGGGCGGCCCCTGCCAGTCGAACCTTACTAACCCGCCTTTGCAGCACATCCCTGACCGCCCCTCGTGTGGCGGTCGCCGGCCGGGACAGCTGCGCACGCTTCGTCTGCGCCATCTCATCCACGGCGCAGACGGCAGCAGAGCCGCTCCTGTCCCGGCCCTTCACCAAACATATGGCCGCATAGCTCAGCAGACAGAGCGCCGGCGTGCGTTAGCGAAGCTGGCGCGAAGCGCTTAGACGGAGGCCCGAGGTGCGAGTCCTCGTGCGGTCGCCATATCACTGTAGCTCAGTCAGACAGAGCGTTGGCCTCCGTTAGCGAAGCTGGCGCGAAGCGCTTAGACAAAGGTCGGCGATGCGAGCCCGCCCAGCGATGCCACTCGGCTCCGTAGCTCAACAGGAGAGTACCCGGCTGTCAACCGGGAGGTCGCGGGGGCAGCACCCGTCGGAGCCGCCACAATGCCGGATGGTCTAACTGGTAGGACGCTCGCCTCTGAAGCGAGATGGCTCAGGTTCGAATCCTGATCCGGCAACCACCTGGGCCTGTAGCTCACTGAGGAGAGCGCCGCGCTGGCTGCGCGGAGGCAGCGGGGGCGGAGCCCGCCGGGTCCACCAATTGTCGCGGTGTGGCGCAGGAGCAGCGCGCCGGGCCCATAACCCGGAGGTCGCCGGTGCAACTCCGGCCACCGCCCCCATGTGGATACGAAGCAGCCGACGATCAAGCAGTTCAGCGAGACGTGGCGAAGCGGACACGGCGGCCAAGCACCCACGCCAGCTACGAGCAGATGTTCCACCTCTACATCAACCCGAAGATCGGGAAGATCCAGCTCGACAAGCTCACGGCGGCGCGCGTCCAGGGCTAGATCAACATGCTTGTGGACGCGGGCAACAGCCCCGCGACGGTGCGCAACGCCTACCAGCGGCTCCGCAGTATGCTCGACGTTGGCGTGCGTTACCGGCTCATCAGCGCAAACCCAGCGAAGGAAGTCGATCTCCCGCCGCTCACCAACGATCGCGCTCGGGTGCTGAGCCTGAAGGAGGCGCGGCTCGTACTGATCACCGCGGACGGCAAGCGCGACATGCGCAAGCCCTACACGACGAAGAACGGCCGCACCAAGGGCCTGCCCAAACTCAGCAGTCGCTACGCCTTGCTCTACCATCTGTTGCTGGCGCTTGGCTTACGCCGCGGCGAGGGACTCGGGCTACGCTGGGAGGGCGTGGACTGGGAGGTGGGTACGCTCCAGGTGCGCCACCAGGTGCAGCAGATCAACGGCAAGGTCGTGGTATCGGCGAGCGCACAAGCGACCGGGTCATCGCGGCCATCCCGGGCCACACGCCGGGCACGGTGACGGCCCGCTATGCCAAGGTGACGCTGCCCCAGATGCGCGAGGCGATCGAGGCGCTGTACCTGGAGTTGACTGGAGTGGACTGAAGCCGCAAAAACGCCATTGCTGGCAGAATTGCTGGCAGTGAGCAAAACCGGATAAAAAAGAAGCGGAACCTCTTGCGAGATTCCGCTTCCTAATGCAGTGGAGCGACGGGGATTCGAACCCCGGACCTCCTGCTTGCAAAGACCGATTGGGGGCTTGTCTATGGCTGTGTACAGGCCGGTGTAGAATTGACCCAGATCGCCGACGGAGAATTGACCCACCCCTGAAACGGCCTAGACTCTCGCTAGTGCATCACTAGCAGAGAGG
>JAAXUL010000476.1 GCA_013336035.1 Chloroflexales bacterium | reverse complement strand
GTGGTCGTTCGAGCGAAGGGGAGACTCGTACATCGGTCGCTCCACACAGGAGGGGCGTCAGACCACGGCACCACGCAGCCGATCCGCCCGCAGATAACAAAAATGCTCACCTCGCATTGAGATGAGCGATACGAGACGTCTGCCAGCTGGCAACGTCAGCGCTCGTCCCTCTGGCGCGAAGGGTTGAGACGAACCATGCTCCAGCCAGGTATTCGGGCTTTCACCGTTGCGCGACAGCGCCGGAATTTCACCGGACTTCCCCTGTGTACTCGCCGGCCACGGCGGCGCGGCACTGGGTTATATGGAGCTACAGACTATATCTAGTTGTTCAGTGCTGAGTATACCACAACATATAGGAGGCGCAACTGCTCATAGCTCGTTATCACCCACCGCCGCCGCTAGCTCGCGGGCCAGCTCAAACGAGCGCCGCGCCACATCCTCGCTTAGCAGCCCGAGCCCGCAGGTCGCCGTGATCAGCGTGTGATCCTTGAGGGAGAGGCGAGGGTCGCCGCCGCAGCTGACGACGAGCCAGCGGGCCAGCAGGTCGGCCAGGGATACGTTGGCCAGGTCGCGCAGGGTGGGCACCAGACCAAAGGCCAGGGCACCGCCGGCGGCGAGGAAGGATCGCACGATCGGGTCGGCGCAGAACGCCTCGCCGCGCTGGTAAGCGTCGAAAGAGACGATATCGGCCCCGGTCGCGCAGAGCAGCGCCAGGGGCGGCGGCTGATCGGGCAGGGCCGCGCAGCAGTGGACGCCGACCAGCGCGCCGGTCGCCCGCAGGGACTGCGCCAGCCCATGCACTGCCGCGAACATGTCAGTGTTGCCCAGGCTTGGCAGCAAGGCCAGGTAGGGCTCGTCGAGCACCAGCAGCACCGGCGTACGCCAGCGGGCCAGCCGCATGATCTGCCAGCGCGCCATACGCTCGACATAGGCGCGTATCACCGCCAGCCCCTCCGGGTCGCGCAGCAGCGGCTGCTCATCGACGAAGATCTGGGCGGCGAGGGTCAGCGGGCCGATGATCTGCCCCTTCAGCGCGACCGCGCGCGGGAAGGCGTTGGCGGCCAGAGCCTCCTCGAAGGCAAAGAAGCCGGCGGCGACCTCGGGCGTCAGCGCGGCCTGGCCGTAGGTGAGCCGGTCCAGCAGCTCGGCCCGGTCGCGCTGCTCAAGCTGGTAGCCATAGCTGCCCTTGCGCGGCTGAAGCAGCTCGGCGACTGGGGCGAGCGCCTGCTCAACCATCAGCTCGCTCGGCGCACGCTGCGGGAGCTGCGGCCAGAACGGGATCTCCGGGCAGAGATCGGCCACCAGGCGCACCGCGGCCGCCGGATCCCTATGCGGCAGGCTGCCGACGCCGGTGATCGCGCCGCCGCCCAGGGCGGCGCAGCTCAGGGCCGTTGTGATACGCATAGAACCCTCGTATGGTGTCGCTATCAGGGCTCATAGTACCTGTCGATGTAGCCCGTTAAGTATCTGCTCCACAAGGAAGAGCGCTCCCTCAGCGCCCAGCAGCTTCTTCGGCACAACATCGAGGTAGCTGCCGCCGGGCAGCGCGACCTCGACCCCGGCCACCGGGCTGCCGCCGCTGCGGGCCTGGGCGATCAGCGCCTGGCTGCCCACAACAACGTCCGGCAACTGGTGCTGGTCGAGGCCGGCACCCCAGGCGTTGGCGCAGTTGATCGCGGCCAGATACTCGCGCAGAGGTCGTGCATATGCGCTGGTCTCGTCGCTGAGCTGAACCGCGAGTGGCACCATCCCTAGATAGCGGTTGAGCCAGCGTGTGAGTGGGTAGGCCAGCGAGCCCTCCGCCTGGAGCGCGAAGGTCGCGCCTTTCGGCAGACCCGTCAGCGCATGAAAGCGGCTGATCGCCTCGTAGCTCAGCCGCCGCGCCGCGCGCACTGCGGCGAGCCCCGGGGCCGGGTCGGCATTGACCGCCCCGCAGACTTCTTCCAGCCAGGCCTCCGTCGCATCAAAGCCGATCGGTGCGCCGTGCTGCGGGAGCACCCAGGCCGTCCCGTAGCGCTCGCTCAGCCAGGCTGCCAGCTCGCCACCGTACTCCGTGTGGATCAGCACATTGACCTGGGCTGCGCGCAGGCCGCGCAGCGCGGCGCTGCTGCTCCCAGCGCTCAGCGTCGCCCCGACAGTAATCCCGCACAGGCCGAGCAGCCTGCGCAGCTCGTCCAGACTGCCCTGCCAGTGGCGCTGGTAGAGGGAGATGCCGACCAGGTTGACCCGACGCTCGACCACGGGCAGGGGCGGCGGTGCCAGGCGCTCGATGGCCTGCCGCAGCGCGTCCTGAAACCCTGCGGTGAAGCTAGCCGAATACCCAGGGTTCTCCAGCGCGAGGCAGGGAACCTCCAGATCGGCAGCGGCGATCACGCACTCAAGGTCGTCGCCGATCAGTGCTGCGCCGGGCGCATTGACCAGCGCAATAAGCCCGTGCCTACGCGTGGCAGCGGCAGACAAAAGGCGATCAATTCTCTCAGTTGCGCCAAATATATAGTCGTGGCCGTCCATATAGGTCGCGGGAACCCGCGCCTGGCCGAAGTAGAACTCGCTGCGGTAGACCAGCGGATCGAGCGCGTCGCCGCGAGCAAAGCTGCGCTCGGACAGCGCGCCGTGGTAGAACTTGCAGCCGGTCGGGCCGTGCAGCAGCACCGCCGCGTCCGCGATCCCCTCGATGGCGAGAATCGCCCCGCTGAAGCTGTCAGGCGTGATCAGAGGCAACGAGCGCATAGTCGTTTCTCCAGCCTTCGTAGATCGGTGCCTTCAGCAGCGTTGCCCAACGCCGAATCAGGTGCAGGCCGCTGAAGAAGCCCACGTCCGGGCACATTGGGATGGTCGCGCAGTGCAGCGGCAGGACCGCGCCCGCCGGGGTGTAGGAAGCGAGCAGCAGGTGCGGCGCGAGCCGCTCGATGTCGACGTCACGCTGCTCGGGCGTGTATCCGGTCTCGACTGCGAACTGCCCGTTGTAGCGCGTCCGAAAGCCATGGTCCTCGATCGAGTTGAGAATGCCGACCTTAACCAGCTTCATCCCGGCGTCCAGCGCCGCCTCCACCACCCAGTCAATATCGTGGTTATAGGTGACGATCATCAGCCGGCGGCCGGCCAGCCCCGGCCGCAGCTGCTGGATGCCGCGCGCGTACTGTGCGTGCGCCTGCTCGATGATGGCCTTGGCCCGCTGCGGTCGCCCGAAGAATGCCGCCAGCTCCTGGAGCCAGTCGGACGTCTCGGCGAACCCGACCGGGAAGGGCTGCTGTGCGAAGGTGACGCCAAAACGCTCCACCAGGAAGGCCTGGAGCACCCGCCCCAGGTGGTCGTTATAGGCCAGCAGATTGAGCGGCGCCCTGAGCAGTCCGCGCAGCGCCTCCACCGACGTGCGGCGGACGAAGCGGCAGTTGACGCGCAGCCCCAGCTGATCCAGCAGGCGTGCGACCTCGCGCAGATTCGGCTCGGTGTTGGTGGCGATGTTCTTCTCGGCGACGATATTGACCAGGTCGTCCTCGGGCGGGCAGCGCGGGTCCACCAGCGCCCCGGCGCCCTCAATGCAGGCGTTGATCACGCCCTGCATATAGTCGCCCGCCATATTGCCGTCGGTCGTGAGCGGAATGAGCGGCACCGTGCCGGCTTCCGCCGCCGCGTCGGCGGCGATCTGGCGCAGATCGTCGCCGATGATCCCCGCCGGGCAGGTGCTGGCGAGGAAGATCGCCCGCGGCCGCCGGTCCAGCGCCCGGCGTAGGGCCGACCCCAGCGACGCTGCGCCGCCATAGATCGACGCGGCCTCGTCCATATCGGTGCTGAGCAGGTTGGGTGTGAGCTGCTCGGGGATGGTGATCCCCTCGCGATAGAGGGTGCGGATGCCGCTCGACTGGAGTGACTCGCAGGCGATATGGGTGCAGCTGCGCGGCCCGTGGGCGATCACGATCGCATCCTGGATGTGGGTGACCGTACCGACCGCGCCCGAGAAGGCGCATCCGAGCAGCGGCTCACGGAACAGCAGGCTCTTCGAGAGAAATTGTGCGCCGCTCGGGGAAGCGGGCGGGGTGGAAGCTGCCGGCGGCGCGCCGCCGCGCGCGAGCTTCGCCACGTCGGATGCGCCGTAGGCCGGCAGCGTGGCTACGCCAGCAGTGGGCTTTTTATGCTCGCGCCCGCTCGTCGCCTGCCCGGGCGCCGCGACGTCCGGCGCCTGCCAGGCCTTGCCCAGCACCACCTGCTCCAGCCCGACATCGTCGAGTGGCCGCGCCGGCCAGAGTGACGGCTGACCCAGCAGCGTATCGGCCAGGGCGAAGAAGCCGGCGGCAACCCTGTCGGCGGGCGCGAGCTCGACGACCGTCTTGCCCTGCTGCTCGGCCTCGCGAAACCGGTCGCTGCGCGGCACCGTCGCGAGCACCGGCAGCTCTACCGCCTGCGCGAAGCGCCGCACCCCCTCGGGCGACTCATGTGCGCCGCGGCTATTCAGGATGAGCCCGGCCACCTGGGTGCCCGCCTGCTCGAAGTTGCGCACCCCGCGCAGGATGTTGTTGGCCGCATAGATCGCCATAAACTCTTCGGACGAGACGATGCAGACAACATCGGCGTAGCCGACGCGCAGCGGCACAGCGAAGCCGCCGCAGACCACATCGCCGAGCACGTCATAGAGCACTACATCGAAGGCCGTGCTATCGAGCCCCAGCCGATCGAGCAGCGCGAAGGTGCTCAGGATGCCCCGACCGGCGCAGCCGACGCCCGGCTCCGGGCCGCCGGCCTCGACACAGGCAACCCCGTCATACCCCCGATGTACGACATCGGCGAGCCGCTGCTGATCCGGCGGCGTATCGCGCAGGTACTCGAGCACCGTCGTGGCCCGGCGGCCATCCAGCAGCAGCCGTGTCGAGTCATGCTTGGGGTCACAGCCGATCTGCAAGACTGTTCGACCCCGCACAGCAAACGCCGCCGCCAGGTTGGCCGCGATGGTCGATTTGCCGATGCCGCCCTTGCCGTAAAGTGCAATCCGCATGGTCACACCCTCTATGCGTCACTGGTCTGTACGTTCCGCTGCACGCTGCCTTGTCGATCCGCACCCGGCTGATCGCCCTCAGGCCGATCAGCCCGCGCCGGCAGATAGACCACGTGCAGCCGCCCGGTGGCCGGGTGCGGCGTCACCTCGGCCCGCACCCCGTAGACGCTGCGGATCAGCGCCGGCGTCAGCACAGCCTCGGGCGGGCCGCTGGCCACAACCTGGCCGCCAGCCAGGACATAGAGCTGGTCGCAGTAGAGCGCGGCCAGGTTCAGGTCGTGCAGCGCCGCGATCGTCGTCACCCCCAGCCCGCGCACCAGGTCGAGCACCTCCAATTGATAGCGAATGTCCAGGTGGTTGGTCGGCTCGTCGAGCACCAGAAAGCACGTCTGCTGGGCCAGGGCGCGGGCCACCAGCACCCGCTGCTTCTCGCCGCCCGAGAGGGTCAGGAAGCTGCGCTCGGCAAACGTCGTCATCCCCACCTGGCTCAAGGCGTTCTCCACAATTGCCAGATCTTCTGCACTGTCGCGATCGAAGAGGCCCTTGTGGGGCGAGCGGCCCATCAGCACGATCTCGCGCACGCTGAAGTCGAATTCGCCACCGTGCTCCTGGAGCACCACGCCGATCCGCCGGGCCGCCTGACGTGCGCTTAAGCCCCAGACATCGTCGGCCTCCAGCTGGATCATGCCGGCGTCGGGCTGGAGCACGCGGTAGACTGTGCGCAGCAGCGACGACTTGCCGCTGCCGTTGGGGCCGATCAGCCCGACGAAGCTGCCGGATGCGCAGCTCAGGCTCACCTCGCGCACGATCTGTGTCTCGGCCACGCCCCACGACACACCTGCGATCTCCAGCCTCATCGGCCACCCCCCAGCGTGCCGCTCGTGCGGCGCATCAGCCAGATGAAGAAGGGCGCGCCGAGCAGGGCGGTGATGATGCCAATCGGCAACTCCTGCGGCGCCACCGCCACTCGAGCCAGCACATCGACCCAGATCAGGAAGACTGCCCCGGCCAGGGCCGCCACCGGCAGCAGCCGGCGGTGGTCGGCGCCCACCAGCAGGCGCAGGATGTGGGGCAGCATCAGGCCGACGAAGCCGATCCCGCCGCTCACCGCCACTAGCGTGCCGGTGAGCAGCGAGGTCAGGGCGAAGATCTGCTGACGGAAGCGGCTCGTGTCCACGCCCAGGGTCGCGGCCGTCTCCTCGCCCACGCTCAGGGCGTTGAGCGAGCGCGCCTGCACGGTGAGAAAGGCGGTGCCAAGCACGAGCGCCAGGGCCGGCAGGCCCAGGAACTCCCAGCGCGCCCCGCCCAGGCCGCCGAGCATCCAGAAGAGCACACTCTTGACCTGCTCGCCGTTCTTGGCGTTGTAGATCAGGAAGTTGGTCAGCGCGCCAAAGACATACGCTACCGCCACTCCGGAGAGGATGAGCCTCCCGG
>JAAXUL010001310.1 GCA_013336035.1 Chloroflexales bacterium | reverse complement strand
TCGTGATGCTGCTCGGCGAGCCCGGCGAGAGCGCGGACGGCAAAAAGCGCTTCATCCCGATGCCGCTGGAGACCGGGGCGCGGGGCGTGCTCTCGCTGGCGGTCAAGCGGCTCTACCAGAAGTACCGCGTGACGCCCGAGACGCCGGCCTGGGGTACGCCGACGCTATCCGATCTCATCCTGGTGCTCGACGAGATGCGCGACCCGATCGCGGGGCAGTTCGCCACCCGGCTGCGCTACTTTATCTACGGCAGCCTGACCGATACGACGGAAAAGACACCCGACGGCGCCGCCTTCGACGGCCACACGACCATCGACTGGCGCTTCGAGAACCGCATCGTTTACTACGACTTCAAGACCGTGCCCGAGATCCTGCTGCCGCTGTTCTACGTGCAGGCGATGGGCAAGGCCTGGCGCTATATAACCACCCGCCGCATCACCAGCGACATATTCCTCCAGATCGACGAGTTCGGCTACGCCTCGCAGGTAGAGGCGGTGGCGAATACCGCCTGGGTGATGGCCAAAACGGCGCGCAAGTATCGGCTGGGTATGGTGCTGGTCGACCAGACGATGCGGCCGTTTCTGGACACCCCGGCGGGCCGGCAGCTGCACGCCAATGCGGCCGCCCACTTCTTCTTCCATATGCAGGACGTGGAGGCCCAGGATGTCGCGCGGGCGATGAGCGTGATCACCCCGCGCCACCAGCAGTTCATCATCGACGCCGAGCCCGGCCAGTGCCTGGGGGCGATCCGCAAAGACGTGTACGAGATCAACGTCGAGTGTCACCCGCTGGAGGCCAGCGCCTTCCTGAATTCGTGAGGAGAACGAGATGAGACCACAACGTCCGCCCGATGGCCGCCTGATGCAGCGCTGCTACGAGCGGGGCAGCACGATCGCCAAGCTGCTGCTGCTCGCCCTGCTGCTCATCGCCCCCGGCTGCGGCAACGCCTCTCGCCCCGGCGACTCCGCGCCGACAAGCGCCAACGCCGCGCACCAGGCCTGGGTCGCCGCGCTGCGCGCGGGCGGCGGCGACGCCGCGCTCGCCCTGGTCGACCCCGCCATGCCCGAGCGTGAGCCCTTCGCCCGCGAGGCGGTGGCCCGGATGCGCGAGTACCTCACCAGCCCCGCCAGCCCGACCGGGGCGCTGGAGGGCGTCACGCTTGAGCCGGTGGTCGATGGCGTCGGCCGCAGCGTGTGGCAGTTCGCCCAGAAGCGCTGGTGCTACCGCGCCGAGCTGGTCCGCCGCGACGCAGGCTGGTACGTCAGCCGCTGGGGTCAGACCAGCGTGGACTGCCAGTAGCGGGAAGGAGGATGCCTATGACAACGCTGCTCTGGCGGATTGAAGGGGCGAGTGTTGAGCCGAACCTCGCCCGGTGGCAGCAGGGGCTGACCTTGCACCTGCTGTTCCAGCCGCTGAGCCTGATCGTCGCCCGGCGTGACGGCCAGACGCGCCATTACCTGGCGCTGCGCGGCTGCCCACAGTGCCGCGCCGACGGCTGTGACCGGGTGTGTCACCGCATGCTCTTTGAGCAGCTGGTGCGCACCAGCCTGCCGGGGGTGACGCTGATCCCGACGCCGCGCCTGCTCCCCCGGCCAGGCGAGACCCGCCGGCTGCTGGCGACGCCGCGGCGCACCGACGCCCGCCCGCTCGACGCAGCGTTCCTGGAGCAATGGGACGAGGGCCGGCTGATCACCACCTGGTCGCGGCTGCAGGCCAAGCCGCAGCCGGTCAGTGTCGGCGCGCTGCTCGCCGTCGAACCGGAAGGGCCGGATCCGAGGGCGGCGCTGCGGAGCTGTGGCTGGGCGGCAAGCCGGGTGCGGGCGCTCTTCTCCCGTGCTGCGTTCGCGCAGGCTATGCCGGGCTCGGTGCCCATCGCCCGCCGGGCCGGCGAGCCGCTGCTCCACGCCCTGCGCGACCCGCAGCTGCTGATCGGGGCGGCGTGCGCGGAGTTGACACGCGCTGAGTCGCCGGCGTTATGCGAAGAGGGAGAAGTAGTCGCCTATACCAGGCATGATTCTCCACTCGAGCGCTCCTCGGAGGAGGCGTAATGGGCAAACCCTTTGTGCTCACTCAGCGCGACGTGGATATCCTCCAGTCGCTCTCGGAGGTGCGCTACCTGACGATCCCGCACCTGCAATGGCTGCACTGGACGGCCCGCTGGCGCGAGCACGAGCGGCTCGCCCGCGAGGCTGGCGCAGTGAATCGGCGGCCGAAGAACGCCTACGAGCGCGCCGCCGGCCTGGCCGCCCACGGCTTGCTCGTCGCCATCCAGCGCAGCGCCGATCGCGCGGTCACCAGCTACAAGCGCCTGCCGCTCTGCCTGCGCCTGACCCAGGCGGGAGCGGAGGTGCTCGCCTGCGAGCGCGACCTGGTGATCGAGCAGCTGTGGTACGACGAGCGGGCCGCCCGCTCCGCC
>JAAXUL010000475.1 GCA_013336035.1 Chloroflexales bacterium | reverse complement strand
GCTCGAGCCTACGGCGTGACCGGGTGCGCCGCCAGCCAGCCCAGCAGCTCCCGCTCGACAAGCTCCTGCGCCTCCCAGTGGACCACATGGCCCGCGCCGGGCACCTCAAGCAGGGTGACGTCGGGAAGGTTGGCGGCCAGCCAGCGCGCGTTTGCCGGCGGCACCACCGGGTCGGCGCCGCCGCTGATCGCCAGCACCGGGCAGGCCACGCGCCGCGCCTCCTCGCGCACATCGGCGCAGCGCAGCGTGGCGAGCAGCACATAAAAGTTGCGGATCCTCGACTGCCGGTAGGTCGGGTGCCAGCGGCGCACGATCTCATCGATCGCGCCGTTCCGCGCGTAGGCCTCGCGGTCGCCCACATAGGTGAGGCCGATGCCCCAGCGGACGAGGCGCCACGAGCACTTGCTGAGCGTGTAGTTTAGCCAGTAGCGGGGGTAGCCGCCGGGCCGCCCCATCGCGCGCTGGTAGGCCCCCAGAAAGCCCGTCAGGGGGCCCCAGACAACCCCGGCGATGCTCACCACGCGCCGCACGCGCGCGGGCAGCCGCGCCGCCACGCCCAGCGCCACCAGCCCGCCCGTCGAGTGCCCGATCAGCGTGCAGGTGCCGTCGCCCACGATCGCCTCGACCGCGCGCGCCTCCAGGTCAAGCAGATCCTCCTGCGTGAGCCTGGCGTAGCCGGGCGGGGCCTGTGCCGGGAAGTGCCCCGGCAGGTCAAGGGTGACGCAGCGACCGAGGTGGGCGAGCCGCCGCACCTCGCGCAGCCAGAACGTGCGGTTCGCCGAGTAGCCGTTAATAAAGATCAGCGTGTGCCCGCCCGGGCTGTGCTCCTCCCAGGTGAGCGTGTGGCCAGCGTGGGTGAAGGTGTGCATAGTGTAAGCCGCGCCAGGCAGAGCTAGCCGCCATAGAGCGCCATGATGACCCGCGGCGTGACCAGGCCCTCGATCAGGGCGGAGAGCGCGATCAGGGGCACGAGCACGAGCATCCAGACCTTGGTGAAGGTGGCCAGAGCCCAGAGCAGATTCTGGCCCGCCGTGAAGCCGCGCGGCGGCGCCATCAGCGCGGCGCCGATGCGCAGGCCGAGGGCCGCGCTGAGCACAAAGGCGGGCAGCTCGACGAGGCCGTGGGGCAGCACGTAGGCCAGCACGAACTGCAGCGGGCTAAGGGCGCCCAGCTCGAGCCAGCTCCCGCCCCGGGCGACGAGCCTGCTGGCGATAAAGCCGACCTGACCGAAGGCCACCGCCGGCACCATAAAGGCGAAGAGCCCGAAGCTCACGGCCGAGAAAAGGTTCGAGAGGATCGAAATCCGCAGGTTGTTGAGGAAGATCCCCGCGGCCAGGAAGATCGACGGCTCGGGCGGCGTTCCGAGGCGCGCGATCGCGCTGTCGGCGGCCTGGCTGATATTACTACCAAAGCCGATCAGGCCCTGGTCCTGGCCGAGGACCACGCCGAAGGCGACGCCGCCGAGCACGGCAAGCAGCGCGCAGAGGATCGGCAGGCGCAGCTCGCGCAGCAGGGCCGGCAGCTCGCGCCGGTAGAAGCGCCCGGGCGAGAAAGGCAGCCCCGCGTAGCGCGACAGGACCGTGCCGGCGGGCCGATGCTCGCGGAAGAAGGCCAGGAAGGTGGCCCGGAGTCGGGCCGCGCTCAGCTCCTCGTGCTCGCGCGAGAGGATCTCCTCGCGGTTGAAGCTGGCCAGGCCGCTGCGGATCAGGGCCACGGCGATCACCACAAAGCCGGCCAGGGCGTACCAGAGCACATCATAGCGCTCGCCGATAAAGAGCAGCACCTGGAGCTGGATGGCCACGGCTGTCGGCACCAGCACCGCCGAGGCCAGCAGGGTCGCCGCCCTGATGCTGCCGGTGTGGGTCGAGATCACCACCGCGCCGGCCACCATCAATAGACAGAGCGCGGCGATCATCAGCACCAGCTGCGGCAGCACGGCGGGCTGCATGCCGATGGCGTAGAGGTCGGGGAAGCGCACGCGGATCATAGCCAGGAAGGCCAGCATCGCAGTGAGGCTGCCGGCGAGCGGCACCAGCAGGGCCGCGAACAGCTTGCCCGCGTAGAGCTGCCGGTCCGACAGCGGCATCGAGAGCAGCGACTCGAGGGTGTTGCGCTCGCGCTCGCCGACGAACGACTCGATGGCGGTGATCAGAGCGAAGCTGGCCGGCACGAAGCCCACCAGCAGGGCCGCGAAGGGCACCAGCCGGCCGAGGATGCGCTCGTTCTCGACAAAGCCAAGCGCGAAGCCGGTGCCCACCACCAGGGCCGCCGGCAGGCCAAGCGTCAGCGCGAAGAGCGGGACAAGCACGCGCCAGTCGCTCACCACCTCGAGCAGCTCGCGCCGCGCGATCAGCGCCGCCGGCGCCGTGAGGTTGAGGCGGGAGCGTCGCTCGCCCGCGGCCCCCCGGGCCCACCAGCGCACCTGGCCCTGGCGATGCTCGCGCGACAGCAGCTCCTCGCGGCTGAAGGTGCGCATGCCCACCCGCACCAGCAGGGCGCCCAGGACGACCAGGGCCGCGGCGACCATCCAGAGATGCGACCAGCGGCTGTTGATGATCAGGAGCGCGGCGATCTGCATGATGCCGGCCATAGGCACCAGGATAAAGCTCGACATCAGATTGGCGGCCCGCACCGTGGTAATGTGCGCCGAGATCACCACGGCGCCGGTGACCATCACCACCGCCATGCAGGCGACGAGCAGCACGAGCAAAGCCAGGCGCGACAGGTCCATCGCGCCGAAGTACAGATCGGGCAGGAAGCCCAGCAGCAGGCCGGTAAAGATCAGCATCGCGATCAGGCTCGCGAGCAGAGGGGTGAACAGGGATGAGATCAGCTTGCCCAGGTAGAGCTCGCTGTCGGAGAGCGGCATAGCCAGGAGCGACTCGAGGGTGTTGCGCTCGCGCTCGCCGACGAACGACTCGAGGGCCGCGATCAGCGAGAAGCTGGCGGGGATGAAGCCCACCAGCAGGGCGGCGAAGGGGATCAGGCGCTCGGCCAGGGCGGCGTCGTCGACGAAGCGGACGACCTGATTGGCCGCGGCCACCAGCAGCTGCGGCAGCACCAGCGTGAGCAAGAGCATCGGCAGCACAACCCGCCAGTCGCCGAGGGTCTCGCGCACCTCGCGCCGCGTGATCGCCAGGATGTGCGCGCCGTTCACAGCTCGGCCTCGATCAGCTGGCGCAGCACCTCGCTGGCCGCCCCGCTCCCCTGGCCGGGCCCTGGCTCCTGCCGCAGAGCGCCCTGCTCCTCCGAGACGATCCGCAGGTAGACATCCTCGAGGCTGCGGGGCAGCTCGGCCAGGGCGACGACAGGGAGACCGCGGGCGGCAAAGCGGGCGAGAATCTGGGGGTTAATCAGGGCGGGCTCGGCGCAGCGAAAGCGCAAGCTCTGGCCCGAGGCCTCCTCGACAGTCACCAGATCCGCGAGCGCGGGGGAGAGGGGCGCGGCCTGGTGGGGCGCGGCCAGGCGCAGCTCGTAGAGCGGGGCGCCGAGCAGCTGCCGGCTCAGCTCGCCAAAGGTGCCCAGGGCAATGATACGGCCGCCGCTGATGATCGCGATACGGTCGGCCAGGATCTCGGCCTCGGCCAGATTATGGGTAGTGAGCAGGATCGCCCGGTCGGCGTTGCGCAGCTCGCCGATAGCATCGCGCACCGTACGCGCGCTCTGGGGGTCCATCGCGGTGGTGGGCTCATCGAGGAAGAGCACGGGCGGGTCATGGATCAGAGCGCGCACCAGGGCGATCTTCTGCTTCATACCCTTAGAGTAGCCGTCAAGCTTGCGCTCGCGGGCCTCCCACAGACCAAACTGGCGCAGCAGCAGGTCGGCGCGGCGCCGGCGCGTGGCCGGGTCGAGGCCGAGCAGCGAGCCGAAGAAGTCGAGGTACTCGGTGGCGGCCATACGCCCGTAGAGGCCGGGGTACTCGGTGAGCAGCCCCACCTTGCCGCGGACCATCTGGGCCTGGGCGACCACATCGAGGCCGCAGATACGGGCGCTGCCGCCGCTTGGCCGCAGGATAGCGCCCAGCATACGCACGGTGGTAGTCTTCCCGGCGCCATTGGGGCCAAGGAGGGCCAGCAGCTCGCCGGGGCGCACCTCCAGGTCGATCTCGCGAACGGCCTGGAAACCGCCGAACTGCTTGCTGAGCCTGTGGGCCTCGATCATCTACATCTCCTTCAGAGGTGCTGGCGGGACGGCGAGGCCGCGAGCGGCGCGGCCCTGAGATTGTAGCAGCGCGATCTTACCGCCTTAGGCATTCTACTCTGTTGGGAGGCCCCGGGCCAGGGCGTGTGTGCCGGTGGTCGCGCACCTGGGTGCGCAATTTTTCATTCCTTGCAGATCCTGGTATAATTCCCCTTATCGAGATAGGTTGAACGTCCCTACTAGCCGCGCACCAAGCGCACATAAACAACTACTAGCGAGTGTTGTGAGTTAGCAGCCATACTTGTTGTCGTCTGTCCTAACATAACGCGATGCGCCATGGACTCAAATATTAAATGACGAAAATAAACGGAGCGTTAACAAAGAACCACTGAATATCAGACCCAAGTCTGCTACCATACCCGAGAATACCAACCGCCCCCAATCAAATAGCCCTAAACCTAACTAAATCTGCTCATTGGCGGACAGCGCCAATGTCATGCTGTACCAACCTTTCGAAAGGAGGTAATCGCGTACGCGAGTGCGCCGCCTGCGCATAGGCACCGACGCCGCTCTATAAGACTACATGATCTCAGCCACGGGGTGAGGGTTAAGGCTAGAGAAAGGAAGCATCGACGATGAGCGCATCCTGGAAAGTCCAGAGTACCACGCCCGAACCGGAGCAGGCACAGGGTATCGGCAAAGTCATCTTTGCCTCTGCTGCGGGAACGATGATCGAGTGGTACGACTTTTACATCTTCGGTAGCCTCGCGACCATTATTGCGAGCAAGTTCTACCAGACTGGCACGCCCGTTGGCGACATCATTGCCTGGCTCGCGGCCTTCGCCGTCGGCTTTATCGTCCGTCCCTTCGGCGCGATCGTCTTCGGGCGTATCGGCGACCTCATCGGGCGCAAGTACACCTTCCTCGTCACGATGACCCTGATGGGCGCCTGCACCTTCGCGGTGGGGCTCCTGCCCACGAATGACGTCATCGGGGTCTGGGCCGGCATCATCCTGATCCTGCTGCGCATCCTCCAGGGCCTGGCCCTCGGCGGCGAGTACGGCGGCGCGGCGACCTACGTGGCCGAGCACGCCCCCCACGGCAAGCGCGGCTTCTACACCAGCTGGATCCAGATCACGGCCACCCTGGGCCTGTTCCTCTCGCTCGGCGTGATCCTGGTCACCCGCCTCGGCGTCGGCGAGGAGGCCTTCAAGGCCTGGGGCTGGCGCGTGCCCTTCCTGATCTCGATCTTCCTGATCGGCATCTCGCTCTACATCCGCATGTCGCTGCAGGAGTCGCCGCTCTTCGCCAAGCTGAAGAGCAGCGGGCGCACCTCGAAGAACCCTCTGAAGGAGAGCTTCGGCAACGCCTACAACCTGCGCTACGTGGCGCTGGCGCTCTTCGGCGCGGTGATGGGGCAGGGCGTGGTCTGGTACACCGGCCAGTTCTACGCGCTCTTCTACCTGCAGCAGCAGTTCAAGCTGCCCCTGGTCGACTCGAACCTGATCGTCGGCATCGCTATCCTGTTCGCCACCCCGCTCTTCGTCCTCTTCGGCTGGCTCTCGGATAAGATCGGGCGCAAGTGGATCATGCTCAGCGGCATGGCCCTGGCCGTGCTGACCTACTACCCGATCTTCACCACGATGTACCAGTACCGCTACGCCCTTGACCCGGCGCAGGCGACCAAGGATGCCGCCGGCAACGCGATCCCGTACGTGGTGAACCCGAGCTACAACCCGGTGATGCTGGGCGTGTTCGTGTTCATCATGATGATCTACGTGACCCTGTCCTACGGCCCGATCGCGGCCTTCCTGGTCGAGATGTTCCCGACCCGCATCCGCTACACCTCGATGTCGCTGCCCTACCACATCGGCAACGGCGTCTTCGGCGGCCTGGTGCCGATCATCGGCCTGAGCCTGATCTCGGCCACGGGCAACCGCTTCGCCGGCCTGTGGTGGCCGATGGGCGTCGCCGGGGTCTGCTTCATCATCGGCGCCATCTTCCTGCGTGAGACCAAGGACGTGGACATCACCGCCGAGCGCGGCGTGGTCGACGATATCATCCGCGCCCCGGCGATGGACTAGCGCGCCGTCCGAGCTACTCCGACAGGTCAAGAGCTTTTCTTCGGGGAGGGCTGCGCCCTCCCCGAGCCCCTCCCCGGATCGCCTCCCTCACCCGCCCATCACCCGCGCCGCAGTTGCCGCCCCGACGATCTATGCTAGAATTGCCCCCTGGATGAGCGGCAAACGGCCGCCCGTCGGCGTGGGCCGAGGGCGTGATGGTGATGGTCTCAC
>JAAXUL010000474.1 GCA_013336035.1 Chloroflexales bacterium | reverse complement strand
CTCCAGGCTGGCCGCCATCGAATTGAAGCTGCTGGCCACCGTGGCGAGCTCGTCGCTCGCGGGCGGTGAGCATGAGGTTGAAGACGTCGGAGCGCTCGCGCAGGCGAGCGGCCACCTCCATGCCGTCCATCCCCGGCAGGTTCAGGTCGAGCAGAATCAGGTCGGGCGAGTCGGCCTCAGCCTGCCGCAGGGCGTAGAGGCCGTTCTCCACGCAGACCACGCGGAAGCCGGCCTGCTCCAGATAGGCCTGGGCGATCCTGCGGATGCTGGCCTCGTCGTCCACGACGAGGATGACTCCGGCGCTACCCATCGTGGTCCTCTAAACCTCGGGCCAGGAGCTGTGTGAGCGCGTCGGCTCCGCCCTGCACATAGGCGATCCAGAGCGGGGACGGTCGCTCACGCGCCTGCTGGGCCGCAAGATCCACACGCCAGCGGTCGCACAGCTGGACGATCAGTACCTGCGCATCGGTCGCATCGGCTGACTGGATGAGACGGCGGGCAGCGCGCAGGGCAACCAGGCTGCCCTCATCATACTTCACCCCGCCCGTCGCCACCGCAAGTGAATGCTCGGCGCTCGCGATCCGGGCCTCGACCGTGCTGAGGAGATTTGGCTAATGAGGAGATCTGGCTAATGATGCTCGGCTCTCTGAGAGCGCCGGGCAAGGAGGAAGCGTGCTCGATCACTTCGATCTGCTGGCACCGCTCTACGATTGGGTGATCGGGCCACCGAACCCCGCGCGTCCGCAAACACTCCTCGACCTGCCCACGCCAGGCCGGCTGCTTGACGCCGGCGGCGGCACCGGGCGAGTGACAGCGCAACTCCGCGGCCTGGCGGGCGAGGTGGTCCTGCTCGACCAGTCGCTCCCGATGCTGCGCCAGGCCCAGGCCAAAGGGCTCATACCGCTCCGCGGCGACGTGGCGCGCCTGCCCTTCCCCGACGCGAGCTTCGACCGGGTGGTCGTGGTCGATGCGCTCCACCACTTCGTCGATGTCCGCGCCGCCCTCGCCGATCTGCTGCACGTGCTCAGGCCGGGCGAGCGACTGGTCATTGAGGAGCCGGATATCCAGCACAGGGTGGTCAAGGTTGTGGCTCTGGCCGAGCGATTGGCCCTGATGGGCAGCCACTTCTACGCGCCAGAGGCTTCCTCACGAGCCTGAGCCCTCGCCCGGGCGGAGCGCCGCGCGCGCGGCGATGAAGGCGAGCTCGGTGATGGTCGGGTTCGCCCCGTAGACCGCGCCCAGCTGCTCGACAGTGGCGCCGAGCTGGAGGGCCAGGGCGACGGGCGCCAGCACGTCGGCCGCGTGGCGCCCAACGGCGACCGCGCCGCGCACCAGGCCGCTCGCCGGCTCGAAGGCCAGCTCGACCCAGCCCCCGGCGTCGCCGACGAGGTGGGCCTTGAGCCCCGCCGCGAAAGGCACGCGCACGGTCTGAATTGAGCCGGAGAGGTCCGCGACCTGGCCGACCTGGGCCACCTCGGGGTCAGCGTAGACGGCGTGCACCACGCTCTCGGGGCGGTATGGGGCGACCGTCTGCCCCGCGGCGTGGCGGCCAGCGACCCAGGCCTGAGCCATCGCCCGATTGGCGAGCATCGGGCCGCCCGCCGCGTCGCCGATGGCGAAGATGCCCGGCGCCGCGGTTTGACCGTAGGCGTTGACGGAGAGGGTGCCGTCAGAGCTTGCGGCCAGCCCCGCTGCCGCCAGATCGAGGCGGGCGAGGTCGGGCGTGCGTCCGATGGCAAGGAAGGCCAGGGCCGCACGGGCCTGCGCGCCGTCCGTGGTGGTGACCACAACGCCGTCCTCGGCGTGCTCAATCCGCTCCGCCGGCGCGCCGATGCGGATGTCGACCCCGCGGGTGGCCAGGGCGAGGGTGAGCTCGCGCGCGGCGTCCGGGGCGATGGCCGGGAGCACGCCGGACGGCCCGATCAGCCAGGTGACGCGCACCCCGAGCCGGCTAAAGAGCGAGACGAACTCGCTGCCGGTCACGCCGCCGCCCACCATCACCAGGTCGGGCGGGAGCACCGAGAGGGCGCTCATGAAGCGTGGGGCGAGCACGCGCTTGCCGTCGGGCCGCATCGCCGCGGGGAAGCGCGGCGCCGAGCCGGTGGCAATGAGCACCGCGTCCGCCTCCAGCATCGTCAGGCTCTGACCATTGCCGTCGCGAACGTTCAGCCGGTTCGGGGCGACGAAGCTGGCGACCCCTGTGACGATGCGCACTCCGAGCGTGTCAAGCCGGTGCGCCTCCTGGGCGCTCCACGCATGGGCGACCTCTCTGATGCGGGCGATGACCGCTCCCGGCTCCACCGAGGGCGTGGGCAGGCCGGCCACCCCGCGGGCGCCAGCCCCCTCCAGCTCCCCGATGAGCTCAGCCACGCTGCTCCAGAGCTTGCTCGGGATCAGGCTGTCCCAGCCGGCCCGCCCGCCCAGCGGCCCCTCGCTTACCAGGGTCACGCGAGCGCCGGCCCGAGCCGCGACCGCCGCCGCCTCAATGCCCGCCGGCCCGCCCCCAATCACCACCACCGTGCGCGCCATCTGCTCGCTCCTGACTATGGTATCTGGCACCCATCAGGCTGAATCTCTGAGCTTTGATGCGAGCCAGCCGAGCAACGTTACGGGGTCAGGGCGGCTATGGCGTACCCTGCTCGGCGACCCAGGCGCGCAGGTCGGTTACGGAGAAGTCGGGGGCCACAGCTTCGAGCTCCTTCAGCGCTGTGCTGGGCGGCACGTCATCCGGGATAGCAAAGCGCTCGTAGAGGGCGGCCTGGTCCACGGGGGGGCTCTTCCGCATCTCCCGTGCTCGCGTCAGAGGGGTCACACTTGGGCAAGCACCCGCTGGCGAAGCAGCTTAAAGCTCGCTCTCCCGTAGGCGGTTCGTTTGATCATCTTCAGACGGTTGACCTGGCCCTCGGTCACGCCGTTCGACCACTTGTACCGGAGCGCTGCCGTCACTGCGTCCTGGTCACGCACAATCTCCACCTCTGTGATCGTGACACTGGGGATGAGCGAGGCAAAGAGTTCCGTGTTCGCAGCGTCAAAAACAAATGTACGCATCCTGACAGTATAGCATGTTGTGCAAGCACGGGAGATGCGGAAGAGCCCCCTGATCGTGCTCTGGATCCTCGCCGCCTTTACGGGTTTCCTCCTGTACGTTGCGCCGGCAGGCCCGCGCTCGGGGGGCTCATTATGTTCATCCTGACCAAGGCCCAGTGGGCCAATGTCCACTTCTGGCTCAGCGTTGCGGCAAGCCTGGTCACGATGCTGCACATCGCCATCGACTGGAAGGCTCTCACCGGGTGTGTACGCTTCCTGACCAGTGTCGAGCGCAAGCCGATGCCGTAGTAACAACAAGACCGCGCGCTCGCCCCCTTCGCTCGGGCGGGCCAATGAGCACCGCATCATCATGGCTCAAACCCGCGGAAACGCCCGTTGGCGCCGTTGGGCCGCGCACCTTCACGGCAAGCTCACGGTGCTCGCATCGGAGCCTTCCACGCTCTCAGCTGCCCAACGCCGCAGGTGGTGCCTCCGGCTCCCCGCCATTGTCGCCCGTCAGGGCGGCATCAACCTGCGCGACCAGCTCCTCGTAGACAGGCTCGGAGATCGCGCCGTCGCTGAGCAGGGCGGTCAGCGTAGCACGCTGGGCCCGCAGCCCTTCGCGCCGGGTCGCCTCGAGCTCGGCATCGCGCAGGCTCGGCTGCTCCGCCAGCAGCACCTGCTGCGCCACGCGGCTGGTCGCGATGGCTGCCTCCAGGCTGGGGGCGAGCTGCTCCCAGGTGGCCGACGAGACCATCCCTGTCCGGTGCAGTTCCTCGATCCGCTGCCTGGCGGCGAGCGCCGTCATCAGCTGGGCATGCCGTCGCTCATACTCCAGCTGGCCGGCCTCGCGCTCGATCAGCCCGAGCCGGCGCAGGAGCGGGTTCATCGTCACCCCCTGGATCAGGAGCGTGAACAGCACCACCCCGTAGGTCATCACGCGCAGCAGCTCGCGGTCGGCGAAGCTCGCCGGCAGGCTGAGCACTAGCGCCAGGCCGATCGCCCCGCGCAGCCCGCCCCAGAAGAGCACGTGCTGGTACGGCCAGCTCAGCCTGGGCCGGCGCAGGTTCAGCAGGCCGCTGAGCCCATAGACCACCAGGGCCCGGCTGAGCAGCACGGCGCCCACCGCCAGCCCGATCGGCCCGCTCTGGGCGAGGAGCTGGGGGATGTTGACGTCGAGGCCGATCAGGAGGAAGACCAGCGAGTTGGCCACAAATGCCAGGTACTCCCAGAAATTGACGAGCACGATCTGGGTCGTGGGCGACATCCCGCGCGGGCCGAGGGTGCCGCAGACGATGCCCGCGCCGACCACGGCAAGCACGCCGCTCACATGCACGCGCTCGGCGAGCAGATAGGCGCCGAAGGCCAGCACCGTGGTGACCGTGATCTCGATCAGGTAGTCGTCGACGCGCCCGATCACCCAGGCCGCCATCCAGCCGAGACCAACCCCGATGGCGACCCCGCCGACGGAGACGCGCACGAACTCCACCACGCCGTTGAGCAGACCCAGGCCGAGGGTGGGGTCCGGGGCCGCAGTGAGCGCTGCCGCCAGGACCAGATTGAAGACGACGATCGCGGTGCCGTCGTTGAACAGGCTCTCACCTTCGACGAGGATGACGAGGCGGCGCGGCGCCCCCAGAGCGCGGAAGAGTGCCACTACGGCCACGGGGTCGGTCGCCGAGATCAGCGCGCCAAAGACCAGTCCCGTGGTGAGGGTAATGCCACCACCCATCCTGACGACGGTGCCGACGATCAGCGTGGTGAGCAGGACACCCGGCACGGCGAGGGTGAGGATGGGCAGCAGGTTGTCGCGCAGCCGGCGGTAGTCCAGGTGAAAGGCCGCCTCGAACACCAGGGGAGGGACGAAGAGGGCGAGGATCAACTCCGGGGTGAGATCGATCGTGACCGGCTGCTGAAACGTCAAGAGCAGGCCGACGATCACCAGGGCGACCGTGTAGGGGATGCGGAGCCGCCGCACCACCAGCGCAACGACGGAGACGATCAGCAACAGCTCGATAATGAGGGTTTCCGTCGCGATGAATTGATCCATTGATCCGGCTCCCGCCAGCGCAGCGCTTCACGGCTGTCTTCGTCATTCTACTGTACCAATGAGAGGGTGCATGTCACGCGTATGGGCTCACGAACGGATTCGTGCCCGCGCTGACGCGGCCATGCACATGCGCAGACTAAGCAGGTGCTTCCGCTGGCATACTCTTTGCAGGACAATTACTCTTACCCTCTCGGGCACCGCAATCGCGAGAGCATTCGGAGCGGCGGGCAGCGGCTGGTCGCCACCATGCCAATGCCAGCGCCACATTCCCTAGGGAAAGGATACAGACATGCAGAAGATGAACGAGTTGTTCGGGAAGCGGGTGATCAACCAGTTGACCGGTGATCAAATCGCGAGCGTGCGTGAGGTGGTCCTCGACTCCGAGGCGCGCCAGATTGTGGCGCTGGTGCTCACCAGCGGGCGCTCAAGCGACGAGCAGGTGGTGCGCATGGAGCACATCCTTGGGATGGGCGAGTTCGTCGTCGTCGATGGCACCAGGCCGCTCCAACCCAGCGCTGACGATAGCGAGATCGTCACGCTGCGCCAGAGCGCCCAGCAGATTACGGGCAAGAAGCTGATGAGCGTCACGGGCGAGCAGGTTGGGACCGTCGGTGATATGTACGTTGGTCGCGGCGGCGCTATCGTCGCTTTTGAGCTGAAGCACGGGCCTTTTGGCGGCGCTGACCCGCAGGTCTTCCGGGCCAGCGATGTCCAGACCGTAGGCAAGGATGCCGTGATCGTCAGGACGCCCCAGCCGATCGCGCTGAGTCTCCTCGCGGCGGAGGAGACGGAGGTGTCGGGGCCATCTAAGGCGGGGCACGCCGCTAGCCTGTCGGGTGATCGCGCGGAGCATGCGGCGTAGTCGAACATCAGCCTCCGCCTGCGGCCTCCACAAAGCGCAAGGGCCGGCGATGATGCGTAGCTCCATAGGTTCTCTGACTCTGTCAGGGAAACCATGGGGCCGGGTCCGCACAGATCCCCGCTTCGCCGCCGGCTCTTGGCGTGGTACGCTGATAACGCTACGCGTCGGCGCGTAGCGCCAGCACCCTGCTCGCACCCCTGCGTGGTCTCCCACGTCCCTTGCACCGGTTTCCACCCCTCCTCCACGCCTGAGCATTGACGATCCTCACGCTGGCTCAGCGCAGCCGCGATGGGGTGCTACGTACGTGCATAGAGCCGGAGGAGACGCGGGGTTCGTGCCGTAGTGACGGCCCAGGGGTGAGACCGCTGCACATCTGACCGCTGGGAGGAGCGTATGGCCCGACTGTTCGACCAGGAGAAACCCAGCGTGCTGCGTGTGGCGCCGCGCCTGCTGTACATCCTGCGCGTGCTCGTCCATCACAAGTTCCTGGGCGCC
>JAAXUL010001309.1 GCA_013336035.1 Chloroflexales bacterium | reverse complement strand
CGGTGCGGTGCTGCTGCTCATCACCACCTCCTGCAAGCGGCAGGAAACCCCTGCGTATCAGCAGTATGGGGGATGCTCGCGCACCACGGCTATCGGCGCCGCCGAAGCTCGTTGCGCAACCCGTGGGATTGCTGACATCGTGCTGGTTTCTGGCTTCAGAACGCCCAAGAGGTGGATGTCCCATTGGCATCCATCCCGGCCTTCAGAACACCCTTGCGCGATCTGTTGCTAACCCTGTAGAACGCGTTCTGGTGCGATGGCTGAGCATCGTGCCACTATTTGGGGCCAAAATTGGGGGTCAGCCTGCGTGACAGAAGGCGCTGCGCGTCGCGCGTCAACGAGCAGCGCCGGAGCGGCACATCAGCCCCTTTCTACCCCTCGTGCTCGCGGGTCATGCGGGCGGGCCGAGCGGGAAGGTCAAACACAAGTGGGGCATGCTGTGGCCGATAGTGCAGGTCGCAGATACTCGCGTTCGCAAACATCGTCCCACCCGCCTCCGTGCAGCCTCGCGCCTCGTGAATATGACCGAAGATGTGGAGCTGCGGTCGTGGCTGGAGGCGCAGGACGGCATCCGCGAGCGCTGGGTCGCCGAGGTGCTCGCCCTTCAGATTCTGGTCGCGGGCGCCCAGGGGCGGCCCATGCGAGATCAAGATATCAATAGCAGCCGGAAGCTGCGCCCATGCGTAGTGGAGGGCCAGCGGGCTTCGCCCGAACGCCCATCCCGGCCCCGGCGTCCACGGGGCCCCGTAGCAGTGCCAGCCCGCGATGAGAACGCTCGCACCGCACAGGTAGGTGGCGTGACTCAGGAGCTCCGGGATCTGGTTCGGCTCGCGCTCACAGCACCAGTCGTGGTTGCCGGCGATCACCACCTTGTGCGTATGGGGCAGCGCACCCAGCCACGCATTGACATCGCGCAGCTCGTCGAGATCGCCAGCGCGCGTCAGATCGCCGGCGTGGATGAGGAGATCGCCAGCTGGCACCACGACATCCCGATGTCGGCCATGGGTGTCCGCGAGCGCGACAATCCGCACTGCTGTCCCCTCTCAACGACCCCTCGAATGAGGATGGCTCCCCTACCGGCGCAGCCGCGAGATGTCGCCGTCGAGCACGTCATCGGCCCAGGCCTCGACGTCGAGCAGCTCGCCTGGCCCAAGCTCCAGCACGGAGCGGATGCGGCCCTCGAGGGCGCGTCGCAGGGTCCGGTAGTCCGGATCAGCGCCGCTTGGGTGGACGGCGATCAGGCTTATGAGTGCCTCAGCGAGCTGGAGATGCGCACTCGGGATGGGCGGCCGCGCCGGCTCAGGTGCGAGCAAGACCGGGCCTTCCATCTCCCCGGTCACCGCGTCGACCCGCCAGTAGCCAAGCCGCTCGCCCTCCTCAATCGAGGCCAGGATCTCGTCCAGCTCCTCCTCATCAGGGGTGGGCGCCACCTCGTTGATCAGCCAGGGCGACGTGGCGAGGCGACTGGCGATCTGTCGCCCCTGGGCTGCCGAGAGGTGGTTGTCGCCGGCGACCAGCGCGAGGTAGGCATCCTCGGCGATGCCCAGGAAGGCGGCGAAGTCGGCGAGGCGCATCGCGTGGTGCAGCCGGTAGCGCTCGAGCGGCTGATTCGTCTCGAACGGGGGCGCCTGCGCGGTGGTCACCCGCTGGTCAGCGGCCGCCACTGTCGCCCTCGCCCACACGATGGGGTCGAAGGGCTCATCGCGCGTGAGCCCGAGCGCCGCGAGAATCTGATCGTGCACAATCGCGCGCGCTGAGGCGGCTTGTGAACGGTCGGCAGGGTCGCCCCCGCCGCCCTGCGTCACCTCGACGAGCCGGAGATAGTCGCGGGCGAGGTCAGTGAGCTCCGGGGGTCCCCACTCGGGAGGCGTTGGCATGGCCCCTCCTTCGACAGGTTGAGACGAACATATGTACGCAATCATAACCACATCGGTGAGGGCTGTCAAGGGTAGTCGCCCAGGGAAAGGTACGAGTAAGAAACGACGTGCAGATCTACCTACGCATGCGGCATAGGGGCCATGACATGGGGCGTGGCGCGACACGTCCCAGCAGCCTCCCGGGCATCCCCTGCCCGAGTGCTGCCCACAGCTCCAGCAGCGCCCTCGCAGGCGGTGCCACATCGAGGCGCCCATCGTGGGCCTATCAGGCTCACTGGTGGGCGCCTCGGCAACCATCACTCGCGGCTCACTTCAGCTCGGCGATACGGGCCTCCGCCTCAGCGATGCGGCCCTCGACCTCGGCCAGTCGCGCCGCGTCACCCAGCTCGCGGTACCAGGCCCGCTGGCGAAGACGGAGCTTGAGGGCATAGTGCCAGTCGCCGCGGCCCGCGGCGAGCGGGGCCAGCCGCCCCTCCAGGTCGGCCCGCTCCCGCCAGGCGCCCCGCGCCTCGGCCGAAAAATCCGCCAGGGCGATCTTGCTGCC
>JAAXUL010001308.1 GCA_013336035.1 Chloroflexales bacterium | reverse complement strand
CCCGTGCAGCGCCTGGGGGTTGCTGAGGTTGCGCCCGCGGCCCACAAAGGCCGCCCGGTCGCTCTCGTGCTGGGTCGCGCCGAGGGTGTGGCCGCGCACGCTTACGCTGTGGACGGCCCAGGGGCGGGCGGCGTCGGGCGCGCGGGGGCGGCGCGAGGCCAGCAGCGCGTCGTGCTCGGGCACGAACTCGGTCTCGACGAACAGGTTGGCGAAGGCGGGGTGGGCCTCATCGGCGCCGGGCGGGGCCAGCACCACCTCGCCGTAGCTGGTCAGCTCCAGCTCGCGCGGCGCGGCGGTGAGGTTGGTGAGGGTCACCCTGCGCAGCTCGGCTTGCTCCTCAGGGGAGACCACGACCTCCATACGGGTGTCGATGCCCGCCATGCGCTGCCGAAACTCGGCCCGGTCGAGGCCATAGGCCACCTGGTAGCTCTGGGGTTTGTGGCGGGTCGGCTGGTAGCCGGTAGACCAGACGGCGCCGCTGCGGGCGTCGCGGACATAGATGAAGCTGCCCCAGCTGTCGCAGGTGACGTCGGAGCGCCAGCGGGTGACGGCCATGTCGTCGAAGGAGCTGCCGCCGCTGCCGGCGGTGGTGACCATGACGCTGTAGCGGCCATTCGAGAGCAGGTAGGTGTAGGGCACGGCGGTGAAGGGCGTGGCAAACTGGCGTGGCGAAGGCGGCGCGGCGAAGTCGACCCGGGGCTCGCGCGCGGCCGCCCGCGCCGTCTGGGTCGGCCGTGTCTGCGGCACCCGCTCCTGGAGCAGCGTCTCGGCGGACTGCACGAGGGGCTCGGCGTGAAAGCGGCGCTGCATCACGTCGTCGTGGAGGGCGTTGGTGAAGGCGAGCAGGCTCATGCCCTGGTGGTGAGCCATAAACGAGCGGACGATGGCGCGGCGCTGGCCGGGGGGCAGGCGGCTGGGGGTGTAGTCGGCCGCCTCGTACAGCCCGTAGGCGCCGAACATACCGTCGGTGACCAGCGCCCGCAGGTTAGCGAGGGCCTCGGCGGGGCGCACCGGCAGGGCCAGCACGGTGGCGTAGGGCGCCACCACCAGATCGTCGTCGAGGCCGCTCTTCAGCCCCAGGCCGGGCACGCCGAAGGCGTGGTACTGGTAGTTCATCGCCAGGTCGCGCGCGTTGTAGGCCGACTCCGAGATGCCCCAGGGCACGCCGCGCTCCTTGCCGTAGGCGATCTGGCGGGCGACGGCGGCGGTGTAGGTAGAGTCGAGCAGGGTCTCGGGGTAGCGGCGCATCAGGAGCAGCGGCATCAAGTACTCGAACATGGTGCCGCTCCATGAGAGCAAGGACGCGCCCAGCCCGACCGCAGTGAGGCTGCGCCCCATATGGAACCAGTGCTCCTGCGGCACGTCGCCGCGGGCGATGGCCAGGAAGCTGCCCAGGCGCGCCTCGGAGGCCAGCAGGTCGTAGAAGGAGCCGTCGCGACGGCCCTCGACCACGCTGTAGCCGATCGAGAACAGGTGGCGCTGGTCGTCATAGAGGAAGTCGAAGGCCATGGCCTCGACCTGCTCGGCGCAGGCGCGGACGAGCCACTCGTGGCGCGCGACGAGCGCGGCGGCGTCGGGGATGCCATCGTCGGCCAGCTCGCCCAGGGTCGGCGGCCGCTCGCGGTGTCGCGCCGCGGGCACGAGGGTGTCGATATCGTCCAGCAGGCTGCTGGCCTGGTGTCCCAGGCGCGCCGCCCACTCGGCGGCCGGCCCGATCACGTTCAGATCGCCCGCCCAGGCTATCACCTCGCCCAGCAGCTCGCGATAGCCGCCCACGGTCTCTGGCAGGGCGCGGAGCGACTCGGCCAGGGCGGCCACGGCCTTGCGCACCGCAAAATCCTCGGCGAGCTGAGCCTCGAGCAGCGCGAGCGTGTCCTCCAGCCCGACGAAGGCCTGCGGGCTAATCAGCGGCGCGTCGCGCAGGGCCAGGTAGCCCTGGCGCAGCGTGAGCAGGGCCCCGGCAAGGTTGCCGCTGTCCACCGTCGAGACATAGGCGGGCGGCAGAGGGCGGAGGGTCACGGTGTCGTACCAGTTCAGCAGGTGGCCCTCGTGGCGCTCCAGGCGCTCTATCGTGGCCAGAGTCCGCTCGGTGCGCTCGGTCAGCTCTAGCGCGCCGATGTAGCCGAAGTCGTGGGCCGCCAGGTCGGCGAGGAGCTGGAGGCCGATATTGGTCGGCGAGGTGCGGTTGGCAATCACGGGCCGCGGCGTCTCCTGGAAGTTGTCGGGGGCCAGGAAGTTAGCCTCGGCGCGGACGAAGTGCTCGAAGAAGGCCCACGTGGCGCGGGCGAGCTGCCGCAGCAGCAGCCGATCCTCGGCGCTCAGCGGGGGCGGCGCGGCGAGGTGGGGCCGGTCTAGCCAGGCGGCGAGGGCGGGCGCGGCAAGCCAGTTGGCCAGCACGGGCAGCGCGGCCATGGCCTCGATG
>JAAXUL010001307.1 GCA_013336035.1 Chloroflexales bacterium | reverse complement strand
ATTGAAGACGGCCCGGAGCTTGGCCTCGCTGCGGCGCAGCGCGTCCTCGGCGTGCTTGCGGGCGGTGATGTCGATGAAGGTGACGACAATCTGCTGGAGCGTCTGCTGCTCGGATAGCTCGGGGAAGGCCCGCACGAGCACCCAGACCCGATCGCCCGTCACGGCGCGGTTGATCCCCAGCACCAGGTCGGGGAGCGCCTGGCCGGTGGCGAGCACCCAGTTGACGGGATACTCCTCCAGGGGGAGCGGCGTGCCGTTTTCGCGCACAAAGGACCAGCCCGGGTCAGCGGTCGATCGGCCGATCAGCTGATCGGGGGACAGGCCCGTCATTTGGCCCGCGGCCTCATTGGCGAACACGATCCGGGCGTTGGGGGCGTAGATGAGCACTCCGGAGAAGAGATGCTGAAGGAGTAGAGTCGGGTCGCCCGCGGGAGCAGCTAGGTTCATCATCGCAATCACACGTAGCTCACACGTCATCGCCAGACGCGCGGCCGTCATGGGTCGTGTGCTGGCGCTCGCCCTGCCACTGGCCCGCCGTCCGTAGCGTGGCCTCGAACGTCGCTATGGCGGCGGGGTCGCCAGCCTGGTCGATGAAGGCCGGGCCCGGTGCTTCCGCCTCGCTGGGCCTGGCTGGCAGCGCGTGGGAGACGACGGACAGCGGTACGGGTGCGCCCAATGATGGGGCCGGAGCACCTGGGTGCATGCCTCAGGATAGGCGCGTATGTGCCCTGGCGCGCGGCACAAATCTTCACGTCGCGTGCAGATATAACCACCGTAGCGGCAACCCCAGCGCACAGCGCTCCCTCGGCACCCAGGCTCCAGAGCGCGCCGATTCCGCGCGGCTATCGGCATAGCTGCCACAGGTGGGCCTACGATCTGGCGCCTGGGCCGGCGGTGGAGCTCGGTGCTGCCCCCGCCCCGGGCGCTCAGCGGTCGCAGGGTGGTTTCTCGGAAGGCTATACTTGTGACCAATCGCACCAACCGATGGTGCATCTGTCGCCATCCATCACCTTCCTCTGGGCATCCCCTCCCCTTGCACCTCTGGCCATGCCCTTCTGGACGGCAGACCAGAGGAGACTCTCCATGAATCGCTCGCTGTCTCGGCTCACGGTTCGCTCGGCCCTCACGCCCATGCGAGTCCACGGCCAAGGCGAGCAACGCCTGGCTCGACTGATCCAGCTCCTGCTGCTCGTGATCGTCAGCCTGGTCGTCGTCCGCGTGCCCCGCGCCCCGGAGCCTGGCCTGCTCAGCATCCTGGGACTGGTCTGGCTGACCTACGGCGGTCTCCACTGCGCTCGGCTGGGGCTGGCTCCCCGGCTGCGGCGCCGGCTGGCCAACCTTCGCGCGCGGGCCTCCGCCCCGGCCGCCCGAGAGGCGTCGCGGTCAGATCCCGACGTGAGCGCGCCTCACACCCCGCTGGACTTCCGCGCGCTGGCCGACCACGCCCTCGTCGGCATCTTTGTGACGACCCTTGAGGGCGAGTGGCGCTACGCGAACGCGGCCCTGGCCCAGCTGCTCGAGTACGCCTCGCCCGCGGCGCTGATGCAGCAGAATGCCAGGGAGCTGTATCAGCAGCCCGCGGCGCGGGCGGCGCTGCTGAGCCGCCTCCGCCGCGGCGAGCCCGTGCGCAACGCCAAGCTGGAGCTGCGCACCCAGGGCGGCGCCCTGCGCACGGTCCTCGCCAGCGTAACCCTGGAGGGCGACCAGATCACCGGGATGCTGATCGATAGCACCGAGCGCGCCCGCGCCGAGGCGCGTAAGAGCGCTAGCCGCACGCGTTCGGTCGAGGCTGAGCGGGCCGCCCAGGGTCAGCGGTTCCTGACCGAGGCGAGCATGCTGCTGGGGTCTACGCTCGACTATGACGCTACCCTGGCGGGCCTGGCTCGCCTGGCCGTCCCGCGTCTGGCGGATTGGTGCTTGATCCATCTGCGCGGCTCTGATGGGCTGGCCCACATCGTCGCCTTCGAGCACGCCGACCCGTGCCGCCAGGCCCTGCGCCCCGATCTCTGCCGCTGGTACACGCTCACGCCCGAGGCACCCTCGCATATCGCCCAGGTCCTGCGCCGCGGCACGCCCCTGCTCGTCGCCGAGATCCGTGAGGAGCACCTGCAGGCCGCGGCGGTGGATGCGGATCATCTGGCCGCCCTGCGCCAGCTGGGGATGCGCTCGGGGTTGATCGTGCCCCTGATCGCCCAGCAGGATTGTATCGGCGCCCTGACCCTGATTGCCGCCGAGTCGGGGCGCCAGTACGACGCCACCGACCTGGCGCTGGCCGAGGAGCTGGCCCGGCGGGCGGCCCAGGCGATCACCCACGCCCGGCTCTACGCCGCCGAGCAGCAGGCCCGCGCCGCCGCCGAGGCGGCGGTCCAGCTGCGCGACGAGTTCCTCTCCGTCGCTGCCCACGAGCTCCAGACCCCGCTGGC
>JAAXUL010000473.1 GCA_013336035.1 Chloroflexales bacterium | reverse complement strand
TGCGCCCGGGGCGCTCAGCCCCCTCTCGCAGATAGACGGGGTGGCAGGGGCCCGCCCCCGCGCTGCGCCCGGGGCGCCTACCCCCCCAACGCCACCAGCGAGCGCTCCACCAGCATCACCACCGGGGTCGGCACCAGCCCGATCAGCAGGGTCAGCGCGCCGGTGATGATGATATCAGCCGAGAGGCCCTCGCCCAGATCGGGGCGCAGGTCGCGCACCGGCTCCTGCATAAACATGCGCAGCACGACGCGCAGGTAGAAGAAGGCGGCGATGGCGCTGGTGATCACGCCCACCAGGGCCAGGAAGCCCAGGCCACCCTCGTAGGCCGCGGTGAAGACGTAGAACTTGGCGATGAAGCCCGCCGTGGGCGGCACGCCGGCCAGCGAGAACATGAACACGGCCATGGCCACCGCCAGCATCGGCCGGCGCTGGTACAGCCCCGAGAAGTCGTCCAGGCTCCAGGCCATCTCGCCGCGCTGCTCGAGCGCGATCACCACCGCGAAGGCGCCCAGGTTGGTCAGGGCGTAGGCGAACATATAGAAGAGGAAGGCCTCGGCGCCGCGCTCGCTGGCCACGATGATGCCCATCAGGATATAGCCCGCGTGGCCGACGCTGGAGTAGGCCAGCATGCGCTTGACGTTGGTCTGGGCGAAGGCCCCCAGGTTGCCCACCACCATCGTCACCGCCGAGAGCGCCACCAGCACCGGCAGCCAGAAGGCCTGCATCGGCGCGAGCGAGACGGCCAGAATGCGCAGCAGGGCCGCCAGGGCCGCGCCCTTGGTGCCCACGCTCATAAAGGCCGCCACCGGCGTCGGCGAGCCCTCGTAGACGTCGGGCGTCCACTGGTGGAAGGGCACGAGGGCCGACTTAAAGCTGAAGGCGATCAGCACCATGCCCGCGCCGGCCAGCATGATCGTCTGGTCCTCGGCGGCGAAGGTCTGCCGGCCCAGGAACTCGCCGATGCCGGCCAGGCTGGTCGTGCCGGTGGCCCCGTAGATCAGGGCGATGCCGTACACGAAGAAGCCCGCCGCAAAGGCGCCGAGCACCAGGTACTTCATCGCCGCCTCCTCCGAGGTCAGGCGCGGGTAGGCGAAGCCTGTCAGGATGTAGAGCGTGATCGAGAGCGCCTCGATGCCAAGAAAGAGCACGATCAGGTCGGTGCCCTGGGCCAGCAGGATCATCCCCGCCACGGCAAACATGATCAGCGGGTAGAACTCGCCCTGCTCGATGTCGTGCCGCGGCAGATAGTCGAGGGCCATGGCCACGCTCAGACAGCCGGTGATCAGAAAGATCCAGGTCAGGGTCAGGCTGTAGCGGTCGAGCACGATCATGCCGCTGAAGGTGCTGCCGCTTACGTTCCACAGGGGGATGCCGACCAGGCCCGCCACCAGCATCCCGGCGATCGCCAGATAGCCGGTCAGCTTCTTGCGCCCGGCGGGGATGGCGAAGGTGTCGACCAGCAGCAGGGCCGTCGCCCAGCCCACCACGATCAGCAGCGGGGCCAGGAGCGTCAGGTCTACGGGGGGGATGGTAATCTGTTCCATTGGTAGTATCTCGTCTAGCGGCGGCCTGGCGCCCGTATGCACACAGCGGCGCAGCGCGCTGCGCCCTGATTGTACCCCCGCCTATCTCCCGGCCACCGTGGCGGCCAGACCATTCACGACGTCGGCCACGCTGGTCTGCATCGGGCCGAGGATGAAGTACGGGTAGAGGCCGATCAGCACGATCGGCACACAGAGGGCCGTCAGGGTCACCAGCTCGCGCCGGCTCAGGTCGGGCAGCGCCTGGTTCGCGGGGTTCTCCACCTCGCCCATGAACACGGCCTGGTACATCTTCAGCAGGTAGACCGCCGCGAGCACCACGCCGAGCACCGCGAAGGCCAGGAAGGGCCAGCCCAGCTCGGGCGAGAGGAAGGCGCCCTGCATGATCGTGAACTCGCCGACGAAGCCGTTGAGCCCCGGCAGGCCCGCCGACGAGAGGGCCACCAGCAGGGTGATGCCCGCGTAGATCGGCATGACCTTCCAGATCCCGCCGTAGGCGCTCAGCTCGCGGGTGTGGCGCCGCTCGTAGAGCACGCCGACGATCAGGAACAGGGCCCCGGTCGAGAGGCCGTGGTTGATCATCTGCAGGATCGCGCCGCTCACGCCCTCGCTGTTCAGGGCGAAGATGCCGAGCACGATGAAGCCCATGTGGCTGACCGACGAGTAGGCCACCAGCTTCTTCATGTCGCTCTGCGAGTAGGCCACGATCGCGCCGTAGATGATCCCGATCACGGCCAGCACGCCGATGGCCGGGGCCGCCCAGCGCGAGGCCTGGGGGAACATGGTCAGGCAGAAGCGGATCATGCCGTAGCCGCCCAGCTTCAGCAGCACGCCGGCCAGCACCACCGAGCCCGCCGTCGGCGCCTCGACGTGGGCGTCGGGCAGCCAGGTGTGGAAGGGCCAGAGCGGCACCTTGATCGCGAAGGCGATGAAGAAGGCCCCGAACAGCAGCCGCTCGGTGGTCTGGTCGAGCCGGAAGCGCCCCGCCCGCATGTCGGCCACGATCTCGCCGAAGTTCAGGCTGCCCGCGTAGCCGGGCTGCGTAGCGCCAATGGTCTGGCGGTGCAGCACATACAGGCCGACGATCGCCAGCAGCATCAGCACTGAGCCCGCGAAGGTGTAGAGGAAGAATTTGCGCGCCGCGTAGATCCGGTCGGCCCCGCCCCAGATGCCGATCAGGAAGGTCATCGGGATCAGGGTGAACTCCCAGAAGATATAGAAGAGCAGCAGGTCCTGGGCGACAAACACCCCGATCATCGCCGTGGTCAGCAGCAGCAGCAGGATCTGGAAGTTGCGCACCTCTTTGTGCACCGAGTCCCAGGTCGAGAGCACGACGATCGGGGTTATGAAGGTGGTCAGCAGCACCAGCCAGAGACTCACCCCGTCGACGGCGATGCTGTAGCTGGCGCCCCAGGTCGGCAGCCAGGGTAGGCGCTCGGCGAACTGCATCGCCGGGGCGCCGCCCGCGGCGCTGGCGGCGTCTGGCACATAGCCGAAGACCAGGGGCAGCGAGACGAGGAAGGTCACCACCGACACGGCCAGGGCCACGCGGCGGGATAGCTCGGCGGCCCCCCGCGGCACCAGCAGCAGCAGCAGCGCCCCCAGGGCCGGCAGCCAGAGGACGAGCGAGAGGATGGGGAAGCCTTGGGAGAACATGTCACCCCCTATATGGTGCACGGCATCGTGGCCCGCACCCCGGGACGCACCTAGCGCGCGAAGATCAGCATGAAGCCCAGCACCAGCACCACGCCCACCGTGAAGACCAGGGCGTAGTTGCGCACATAGCCCGTCTGGGTCTGGCGCACCTCGGCGGCGGCCCAGCCAAAGAAGCGGCCGACGCCCGTCACCAGGCCGTCGATCCCCTGGGGGTCGAAGACGCTGGCCAGGAAGTCGCCCAGGCTGCGGAAGGGCGCCACCACGAAGCGCTGGTAGGCCACATCCACATACCAGGCCTCCTCCATCCCATCCCAGATATCGCCGGTGTAGCGGTAGGCCGGGTCTTTGCCGCCCACCTTGACCTTCGTGGCATTGCTGGTGTAGGCCCACCAGCCAAGGTAGCCCATGCCGATCGCGCCCGCCGTGGCCAGCATGGCCATCGCCAGGTTCAGCTCGCCGGCCTCCTCGTGCAGCACGGGCTGGAGCCAGTCGGTCAGCAGGTGCGCGCCGGGCATGCCCTCCCAGAGCGCCGGCAGGTTGATCAGGCCGCCGACGGCGGCGCCGATGGCCAGGATCACCAGGGGCGCCGTCATCACCCGGCCGCTCTCGTGGGGGTGGTAGTGCGGGTCGCGCTGCTCACCGTAGAAGACCAGGGCCACCTGGCGGCCCATGTAGAAGGCCGTGAGCAGCGAGGTCAGGAAGAGCAGGGCCAGCTGGGGCCAGTGGCCGAGCTCGAGGGCGTGGGCCAGGATCTCGTCCTTGCTCCAGAAGCCGGCCAGGGGCACCACGCCGGCCAGGGCCGCCGCGCCGACCACGTAGGTCCAGAAGGTGGTGGGCATCGCCGCGCGCAGCCCGCCCATCTTGCGCATATCCTGGGTGTCGTGGGTGCCGTGGATGACCGAGCCCGAGCCGAGGAAGAGCAGGGCCTTGAAGAGGCCGTGGGTCAGCAGGTGGAAGATCGCCGCCACATAGGCGCCCATGCCGCAGGCGACCACCATAAAGCCCAGCTGCGACACCGTCGAGTAGGCCAGGACGCGCTTGATATCCCACTGGGCGACGGCGGCGGTGCCGGCGATAATCGCCGTCAGGGCGCCGATCCACATCACCCAGGTCTGGGTCGCCGGCGACTGGGTGAAGATCGCCTCGGTGCGGGCCATCATATAGACGCCCGCGGTGACCATAGTGGCGGCGTGGATCAGGGCCGAGACCGGCGTAGGGCCGGCCATAGCGTCGGGCAGCCACACAAACAGGGGGAACTGGGCCGACTTGCCGGTGGCGCCGATCAAGAGCAGGAACGAGATGCCGGTGGCGACGGCGATCGGCTGCCAGGTCGGGCCGAAGGTCAGCCCGAGGATCTCGGGCACGCGCTCGAGGAAGCCAGGCTGGATATCGCCGCCCACCTGCACCGTGTAGAAGTTCAGGGTCTTGAAGTGCGAGTAGATCGCCAGCATGGCCAGGATGAAGGCCGCGTCGCCGATGCGGTTGACCACAAAGGCCTTCACGGCCGCCTCGCCGGCGCTCTTGCGCTCGAACCAGAAGCCGATCAGCAGGAACGAGCAGAGGCCCACGCCCTCCCAGCCGAGGAAGAGCAGGAGCATATTGTTCCCCATCACCAGGAAGAGCATCATGGTGACGAAGAGGTTCAGGTAGGCGAAGTAGCGCACCACGCGCGGGTCGCCGTGCATATAGCTGATCGAGTAGACGTGGATCAGGCCGCTCACCCCGGTCACCAGCAGGGCCATCACCGCGGTCAGCGGGTCGAGCATGATCCCGAACGGCACGCGGAAGCTGCCGGTGTTGATCCACTCCCATGCGACCGCCTGGACGCGGCGGCCCTCCTCGGGGAGGCCAGCGAGCAGGAAGACCGCCACGAGCGTGACCACGAAGGACACGATCACCATCGCGCTAGCGACGAGGCCGGCGGCCCGCTCCTGGCGGATCACAAAGACATTCAAGAGGAAGCCGACCAGGGGCAGCAGCGGGATAAGCCAGATAAGCCAGTTCAACATCGTCATTGCGCGCTACCCCCTCAGGGTGCTGACCTCATCGACGTCGGCGGTCCGCTTCGACTTGAAGATCGCGACAAGCAAGGCCAGGCCCACGGCCACCTCGGCGGCGGCCACCGTGATCACGAAGAAGACCAGCACCTGCCCATCGACGCTGAGCCGCTCGCGGGCGAAGGCCACCAGGGCCAGGTTGGCCGCGTTGAGCATCAGCTCGACCGCCATAAAGACCACGATCGCGTTCCGCCGCATCAGCACCCCGAGCACCCCGATCGTGAACAGGGCGGCGCTGAGCAGAATGTAGTAGGAGGTAGGGACCATCGTGTCTCCCCTTAGTCGCCGGCCGGCGGCTTCGCCGCGGCGGCCTGACGGCCGCGCTGGTTGAGCACCACCACGCCGATGACGGCGATCAGCAGGATGATGCCGGTGATCTGGAAGGGCAGCAAATAGCGGGTGAAGAGCAGGGCGCCCAGGGTGAACGGGTCGCCGAAGGTGGCCGTCGCCTCGCCGCCGGGGGGCGGGGTGCTGGCGCCGCCGCGGAAGGCCGCGACCACGGCCATCGCCAGCAGGGCCACGCCGAGCAGCAGGCCCAGGGGCCGCTGCCAGGCGATACGGTCGGGCGTGTCCTCGACCTGCTCGGCGCCCAGGAGCATCACCACGAACAGGAAGAGCACCATGATCGCCCCGGCGTAGACCGTAAGCTGGATGGTGAACAGGAAGGGCGATTGGAGCAGCAGGAACAGCACGGCGATCGCGCCGAAGTTGAGCAGCAGAAACAGGGCGCTATGCACCGCATTCCGCGTCAGAAGCATCGCCACCGCCCCGAGCAGGGCGACCGCCGCCGTGATGATGAAGAGGATGAATTCCATACACGCTCCGCGTGTTAGCAGGGGGCTTCCCCCCCATTTACAGATCGATCTGGGCGGGCGGGCTGGGCCGGCGCGCGAGCTGCTGCAGGATGGGGGGCGGGTCGCCGTAGCCCTTATCCTCCGGCACCAGCAGCATCTCCTTGGTGTAGATCGAGGCCCGCCGGTCGTAGAACGACAGCTCGTACTGGTGCTCCAGCACGATCGCGTTGGTCGGGCAGGCGTCCTCGCAGTAGCCGCAGAAGATGCAGCGCAGCATATTGATCTCGTAGGTCGCCGCGTAGCGCTCGCCATACGAGCGGGGGTTGTCGGGGTCGTTCTCGGCGGGCACCACCAGGATGGCGTCGGCCGGGCAGGCCGCGGCGCAGAGCGAGCAGCCGATGCAG
>JAAXUL010000472.1 GCA_013336035.1 Chloroflexales bacterium | reverse complement strand
ACCCGTCGGTGCCGAGAAGGAGCACTCCACAGCCTCGCTGTGGCAACATGCTGCTCTTGAACTGTGGGAACTCGGCTTCGGTGTGCTTGGCGTCGATGTGCAGCATCTTGACGCCGTTCGCGTACATGTGCTCGACACGCCAGGTCAGCG
The DNA here is from genome assembly GCA_013336035.1 of Chloroflexales bacterium. Classification (GTDB taxonomy): domain Bacteria; phylum Chloroflexota; class Chloroflexia; order Chloroflexales; family Chloroflexaceae; genus CAIWXH01. The sequence continues at coordinate 6,310 of JAAXUL010000472.1, read as the reverse complement.
GCGTGTCACAGAGTCCGTCCTTGGGCAGCACGCCCGTGCCCTCGATCTCGAGTGGACCTGTATCGTCGGTGCCGTTGGCCCATTGAGCGATGTCGATGTGGTGGATGCCCCAGGCGCCGCTGAGGCACCCGAGACCGTAGTCGTGAATGTGCATCCAGTACCCCGGCGTGCCCTCGGCCCGTGACGCCGATCGCTGAAAGGTGTAGGGCGCCCACGGGGGGCGCCCGTACGGATCCTGCTGGGGCCTACAGGCTAGTCACCAGACCAGGGCTGATCGTGGTGGTGAGCCAGGTCTGTCTGCCATCGGCGCTGGTGATCGCGATGGTGTAGGCGCCCGGGGTCAGCTCGACGGCGCCGAACCACCCGTCGGCCGAGGCGTAGATGTCTCGCAGCCACACCCCGTCGCGGATCAGGCTGACCTTGGCCTCGGGCACGATCTGGCCGTCCACCGTGGCGATGCCCTGAAGGTGGCCGCCGGTGGGCGCCACCATCCACGGCCAGTCGGGGGCGCGCGCCGGCTGGGCAAAGACAGTGGCCCGCAGCTGGTCCATAAAAGCCCGCCGCGCCTCATAGCTGGTGCGGGCGAACGAGTTGGCGTATGAGTAGAAGGCCACCCCGGCGAGGGCCCGTCCCGACCCATCGGGCGCCAGGGCGCGCTGCACCTGGCCCAGGTTCTGCTCGCGGGTGTTGAGCCAGGCCCCGACGCCCGCCACGATGGCCCGCCGCCCGGCCCTGTCTCGGTCAAAGGCCAGCCAGCCGTCGTACCAGCCGCGTGAGCGAGACACGCCCTCCTCGAAGTAGTGCATCGGCACCGCGAAGTCGAGGATGCCCTCGTCGAGCCAGGCCGGCCAATCCTGGAAGACCTGCGCGTAGGCCGCCGAGGCCGGCCAGTCGCCGCCGCTGCCCGCGCCGCCCCAGGTGATCGTCGCCGCGCTCACCTGGATGCTTGGCTTGATCGCCTTGGCGCGAATGTAGAGCCGGCGCACCATCTCGCTCACCCGGTCGCGCCGCCACTGGCTCCAGGCCGGGTCCTCGGGCCGTGGCCTGCTGTCGGGCGGGCGCCCGACGGTACGGTTGAAGCGCTCGAGGCTCACCTGGTTGTAGCCGTAGCTCTTGCCGGCGAAGCGGATATAGTCCCAGTGGACGCCATCGAGGGCGGGGTAGGCCTGCAGCAGGTGGCCCACCAAGCCCTCAAAATAGGTTACGGCGGAGGGGTGGCCGAAATCGAGGTCGCCGACCTGCTCGCCCCCAAAGGTCGCCGTGGTCCAGCGCTCGGCGCCCTGGGCGGCCGGCCCGTGCGCCGTGCAGACGTGCGCCGGGTTGCCCCAGAGCCGGTCGGATGGGCGGCAGGCCACCGACACCACGAGCCAGGCGTGGACGCGCACGCCCATCGAGTGGGCCTTCTCGATCAGGTAGCCGAGGGGGTCGAACTCGGCGGCGGGGGCCAGAAGCGGGTCGGCCGACCGCGGCTCGATGCTGTTGTTATACCAGGCGTCGCCGTGGTGGCGCGCCTGCACGATGATTGTGTTGGCGCCGGCCCGCACCACATTGTTGACTAGCTCATCGACCTGGGGGTGGTTGTAGAGGCCCGGGTGCAGGTTATCGACCCAGAAGGCCCGCATCTGCTGCACAGGCTCCTGCGCGCGCGCCGGCAGCGCGCCCAGCAGGAGCAGGGCGACGAGGAGGAGATTGATGGAGATCAGGCGCATCGGCGGTCCTTTCATCGGATGCTCAGCCCGCGCAGCGCAGCCTCGAGGGTGAGCCACCCGCTGCCGGGGAAGAGCTTGGCGATCTGCGAGGAGAGGAATAGACTCTCGCCGAGGACATCGGGGGCCGGGCCCACGACAACTAGCTCGCCGTCGCCGAGCAGGGCGACCCGGTCGGCGCAGGCGGCGGCGAGCTCGACATCGTGGGTGGCCATCACCACGGCGCGCCCCTGGGCGCAGAGGCCGCGCAGGAGCCGGGCCAGTCCAAGCTTGGCCCCATAGTCGAGGCCCCGCGTCGGCTCGTCGAGGAGAAGCAGGGGCGGGTCGCCGACCATGATCGCGGCCATGGCGGCCCGCTGCGCCTCGCCCCCGCTCAGGGCCCGCGGGTAGGCGTCGGCCAGGTGGCTGATGCCCAGGGCGTCCAGGGTCCGCTCGACGGCCGCCCCGTCGCCATCGCGCCCCGCTGCCTGCTCCCGCGGCCCGCGGCCCCTCAGCGTAAAGGCCAGCTCGGCGCGCAGGCTGTCGTGGTAGAGGATGCTGCGCGGGTCCTGCGGCACATAGCCCACCTGACGGGCCAGCTGCTCAACGGGCACGGGGGCGATGTCGCGCCCGGTCACCTCGACGCGTCCCTCGTCGGGGCGGGCCAGGCCGATCAAGCCCTTGAGCAGGGTGCTCTTCCCGCTGCCGTTGCGTCCCATCAGAGCCAGCAGCTCGCCGGATCGCACCTCGAGGCTGAGCCGGTAGAGAGCCTCGTGGTCGCCGTAGCGCACGGTGACGTCGCGCAGGCGCGCGATGGTGGGCCGCGATGCGGGCAAGGTCTGTGGGCCGACTTCGGCCCGCGGGGCGATCGCCGCGGGCTGCGGCCAGGCCTGGCGCGCAAATGCCCGCCCCTCTTTGATCGAGAGCGGGAGGGGCTGCCAGCCCAGGGCCCGCCCGAGGCCCTGCAGCGGCGGCACGAGGGGGATCGAAGCGAGCACCTCGCGCGGGGGGCCGATCACCGGCCGCGCGGGGGCGCCCTCGGAGGGTGGGGGCAGGTACAGCACCCGGTCGGCGTACTGAACCACCCGCTCCAGCCGGTGCTCGCAGAGCACCACGGTGATCCCCAGGTCGGCGTTGAGCTTCTGGAGAGCCGTCAGCACCTCCTCGGCGCCGTGCGGGTCGAGCTGGCTGGTGGGCTCATCGAGGACGAGGGCGCGGGGCTGGGCGGCCAGGGCGGCGGCGATGGCCACGCGCTGGCGCTCGCCCCCGCTGAGCGACGAGACGCGCCGCCGCCGCAGGTGGGCGATCGCAAGCTGGTCGAGGACCTCCTCGGCCCGGCGGCGCATGATCGTCTGGGGCAGGGCTAGATTCTCCATGCCGAAGACGATCTCATCCTCGACCACATCGACCACAAACTGGCTCTCGGGGTCCTGGAAGACGAAGCCCACCAGGTCGGCCATCGCGCGGGGCTGGTGCTGAAGGGTATCGCGGCCCCAGACCTGCACGCGCCCGGCGAAGCGCCCGCCGTAGAAGTGCGGGACAAGGCCATTGAGCAGCCGCAGCATGCTGCTCTTCCCAGCGCCGCTGGGCCCGGCGACGAGCAGGAACTCGCCCTCGGCGATGGTCAGGCTCAGGTCGCACAAGGCGGGGGCGCTGCTGCCGGGGTAGCTGTAGGTCACCTGGTCGATGGTGATCATAGGGGGCGCCGGGAGTGGTCGGACTACGCCCGGGCATTATGCCCGCCGCCGCCTACCCTGTCAATCTCCACACAAGAGCCCCCTCCCGGGGGGAACGGGAGGGGGCTTCGGGCCGGGCCAATGTCGCAGTCTCTATCGTCGGCCCCCCGTGGGGGGAGGACGGGCGGCCGACAGAGTCTGCGTGAACCCAGGACCCGCGCTGATAGGTTGGTGGCGCGGCTCGGGCGCCCATCGCGTGGAGTGGAAGCGTTGCGATGGACGCCCTGCCGTAGTCAACCCAACCGCATGTCGTGCTTGGCGACACGAGCGAGAGCTAACGGCTGATCAGCGGCGTGTACAGAGCTGTGACGGCCGTCACCTCCGTGGCGACCAGATTGCCCTGGGCATCACGGTAGCCATTCACCTTGACCAGGGCGCCATCGGCGACATTGGTGGCGCCATCCTGGATCACGGTGGCGTCGGTGACCTGGAAGGCGATGCCCGCTACCTTCCAGGTGCCCGTGGCAGCAAGACTGCTGGGCGAGTCGTCGAGCCTACCAATGTAGGTATCATCGCCCATGCCTGGCGGCACGCGGATGGTAATCTCCCTGGCGAGCTTCTCGCCGCCAACTACGACGTACTTCACCTCGACGTACGAGCCCACTACGGGAAGGCCCACGCTTGCGGCGTACTCAAACTCGGTTCTATCGACAACTTTATAGGTGGTGCCGGCAATTGTCCATGTGCCGATATACCCGCTTGTCGGCATAGCCTCAACAAAGCCGTAGTCGCGACCGATCTCATCGTACCTGGGCGTGCAGCCGGTGCCCACGGCACGCTCGATCTTCACAGCAAGGCGATTGGAGTCCGGGACTGTGTAGAAGTACACTTCGACGCAATCGCCCACAGCGAAGGCTGAGCCACCATCGCGCAGGGAGGTGTCGGCGCTTACCGTATACACCTGACCGGCGATAGTCCAACTGCCGGCCGCAGGGCCAGCAACAGGCAGTGATTCTATTTTACCATAGGCTTTGCCCCTACCGCGCTCGCGCGAGTCATCGCCGTCACCCGGGGTGCCCTTACCCTCTATCTTTATAGCAATAAGCGTGCCGTCACTGGCCCGGGTGAACTTGACCTTGACGATGCGGCCTACAATGAAGGGGCCATCCTCGAGCACCGTGTCCGCCGTGACGAAGACCTCGAGGCTGCCGATCCCCCACGTGCCCAGATAGCTAGTGGTGCCCGGCAGCGAGGTGATCGTGCCGTAGAGCTCGCGCTCGTCAGCGCTGGCGGTGCAGTAGAAGTCGGGGCGGCTCTTGATCTCGAGCGCCGTGCGGGCGCCACTGCTCAACGTGTATTCGACCTGGACACAGGTGGGCGGATCGTCGGTCAGCGGGCCAAACGCCTCGCTCAACTCGGTGGAGATCGTCAGCGTGTAGCTGATGCTAGTGGTGAGGTTGCCCACGACCGGGCCGATGGCGTAGCTCTCAGCAGTCTTCTTGTTCAGCCAGCCGTGGGCCTCGAAGTGGGGCCGCTCGGCCGGAGGCTGCGGACCTTCGCAGACGCCCGGGCTCAGCTCGCGGATCGTGCGGACGCCGCTCAGCTCTCTGTAGAAGACGCGCACACAGTCGCCCACGGCGGGTATGGCCGTGTCGGTGCCAAAAAGTGCGCTGAAAGTTGTCGTGCCGTCAACAGCCTCGAAGGAGCGGCCACCGATCACCCAGGGGCCAAAGCGGGTGTCGGGGCGCTGGTCGACACGGCCTCGGTAGAGATGCTCCTCGCCGGGGGTGGTGCCGGTCGGGCCGCACGCCTCTTCGGGATGGACCTTGATAGCGAGATTGGTGCTGCCATCAATGACATACTCGACCTCGACACAGGCGCCGATGACGGGCGGGCTATCGCCGAAGCCCAGGAAGAAGGTGGCGACGTTGGCGGTGAAGGTCTTGTCGCCGATGATCCAGGTGCCGGTAAAGCCACTGTCCGGGGTCGCCGTGACCCTGCCGCGCCACGCCAGCTCATCCGGGATGCCCGGCCGACTGCAGCTATCGTTGGGCTGGATCAATAAGGCAACAGGCGGGGTAGCCGTGTTGAGCCTGACCTCGACACAGGCGCCGATGCCGGGCCGGGCAGTGTCGCCGAAGCCAAAAAACCGGGTCGTGCCATCAACGGCCTGAAATACTGTGCCTGCCACCTTCCACTCGCCGAAGCGCCCGCCAGCCGGGGTTGCCTCGACCAGGCCTTTTAGCTCGACACCTTCACTCCCAGGGGAATCATCCGAGGCGGGGGACTGAGCAAGGCCAGGGGTGTACGCAATGGCAAGGGAGGCCGCGGTAGTAAGTAGCAGCAAGCTTCGGATTAGCGCGCGGACGTTCATTGTCTTTGCTCCTCCATAGTGTGTGATACAAGTCACATAATTCACCTGCAGCACCCTTCAAACGGCCCCCAGGCCAGAAGGTTACGGGCGATGGGTTTAAGATCTGGCGACCAGCCACTCGATGGTAAGGCAGAGGCCCGCCTCCTGAAAGGGCGGGGGCGTGCGGGCCGATACCGACACTCTAGGGCCTGGTGGCCTCGTGTGGATCGAGGGTCGGCTCGGGCTGCGGTGTCTCGTTTTGACCGCCCGAGACACCCCCATCGCCACCGCCATCATCCTCGTGAGTTGGCTCCGGCTCGTGCGTCGCATCCGGCTCGTGTGTCGCATCCGGCTCACGCGTTGGCTTCGGCTCGTGCGTCGCATCCGGCTCGTGCGTCGCATCCGGCTCGTGCGTCGCATCCGGCTCACGCGTCGCATCCGGCTCGTGCGTCGCATCCGGCTCGCGCGTTGGCTTCGGCTCGCGCGGCTGCTCCGGCTCGCGCGGCTGCTCCGGCTCGCGCGGCTGCTCCGGCTCGCGCGGCTGCTCCGGCTCGCGCGGCTGCTCCGGCTCGCGCGGCTGCTCCGGCTCGCGAGCG
>JAAXUL010001306.1 GCA_013336035.1 Chloroflexales bacterium | reverse complement strand
CGCCTGACCATCGACACCATTACGCGCACGCTCGAGCCAGTCAAGCGGGTGCTCTTCAGCGCCGACGGCGCGATGGTCGTGGCCGGCACCGAGAGCGGCGCGGTGCTGCGCTGGGCCTGGTCCTCTGGCGAGCTGCGGGTCGAGATCATGGCCCACCACGCCGCCATCAGCGCTATGGCCGTCACCCCCGGCGGCGGCCTGCTGACAGCTGGGCGCGACGGAGATCTGCGCCGCTGGAACGCCGACGGCGCCCGCATCGACGAGCTCGACGGCCTGCCCGCGCTCAGCGCCGTCGCGGCCGCCGCGGGGCTGGTGGTGACGGGCGGCGAAGACGGCGACGTAGCGCTCTGGGACTCCGCCGGCAAGCCGCTGCGGCGCTTCGCCGCCCACGCCGGCCCGGTCGATGCCCTGGCAGCGGCCCCCGACGGCGCCCTCCTCGCCTCGGGCGGCGACGACGGCATCTTGCGCCTCTGGTCCCTGCCCGACGGCGCGGCCCGCGGCGATCTGCACGGCCACCAGGGGCCCATCCTGGCCCTCGCCTTCGACTCGACCGGCAGCATGCTGGCCTCGTCCGGGTGGGACGGCACAATCCGCCTGTGGGCCATGCCCGAGGGCCGCCCGGTGGCGACGATCGCGGCGATCGAGTCCGACGGCCTCAGCGCAACGGCCGTCCTGGGCGTCACCTTCGCCGACGCCGGCCGGATCGTGGCTGGCACCGCCTACGATGGCGCTGTCCGCCGCTTCAGCGTGGCCGACGGCGCGCCGCTAGGGGCCCTCGAGACTGGCGCCGGGGGCTGGCTGATCGCCATTGCGGCGGGCTCGCAGGGCATATGGGCCGCCCTCGACGACAGCGGCATGCTCTGGGCTTGGGGCGCAGACGGGCAGCCTATGGAGCGGGGTGCCCTGGCCGACGCCACCGCTCTGGCGCCGCTGCCTGGCGGGCGCCTGCTCACCGTCGGCCCCGCGGGCGGGCTGCGCCTCTGGGTCGTGGGCGCGGACGGGCCCGTCGAGCTGACGGCGAGCGCGAGCATGGGCGACCGGGTCACGGCCGGGCCTGGCGGCAAGCTCATCGTGATCAGCTCGCGGTCGGGGCTCGTCGAGGTGTGGTCGATCCTGTGATGGCCAGGCACCCGTAGCACTGGAGGGCAGATGATCAGCGCCGACTATGTCCGTACGCTCTTCGCCTACTCGGCCTGGGCTACGGCCCGCCTCCTCGACTTGCCCCTTGGCAGCACCAGGGCTCACACAGCGGGTGTAGTGCTGGCACGGTTCTTGCTTATACCCTTACTTGTCTACGTGTGACTCGAGACCGCCTCATCCTGGATCCTCTACGCTGAGCTAAGGATGCGGGTATGCCAGCCCATCGACCTCCAGCAACTGCCCCAGCGCTGCCCCGCGGCACCGAGGATGCTACGCCCCTGCCCATGACGCCCCGACTGCACCTCGAGCTAGTCGGCCCATCGCCAGCACCACCCTCGCCGCTCCCTGTCACACCCTATGCCCCCCGGCAAAGTGCCTGGGTCGCGCCTCCGGGGCAAGGGTACCTTCCTGCGCATCGCCTTCTCAGCCTGCCTCATGGCGCCGCGCGGCTGGGCACCGCGCGTGTTAGGCCTGTCCGGCGGGCTACGGAGGCTTCCTCAATGCCTAACCCACGCTTTCATGATCGCCGTCATGCCGGGCGGGTGCTGGCCAGCTGGCTGCTCGACTACAGCGACCATCCTGACGTGCTCGTGCTCGCCCTCCCGCGCTGCGTCCCCGTAGCCGCGGAGGTTGCCGAGGCCCTCGCCACGCCCCTCGATCTCTTCCTGGTGCGCACGCTCAGTCTGTCCAGCGACGCGACGCTGGCGATGGGCTTCATCACCTCGGGCGATGTGGTGCTGCTTAACCACGACGCCATCGAGGCGCGGCGCCTTACGATGCCCGAGATTGAGCTGGTGGTCAAGAGAGAGGGGCGTGAGCTGGCACGCCGCGAGGCGGCCTACCGCGCCGGCCGGCCCGCGCTAATGATAGCGGGCCACACTATCATCCTCGTCGATGACGGCCTGACCGCAGGAGTGACGCTGCGCGCGGCAGCGCTGGCCCTCCGCCAGGGCGGGGCTGCGAAGATCGTGGCGGCGGTGTCGGTTGCGTCGTCGGAGGCAAGCGCGAGCTACCGCGCGGCGGTGGACGCGCTTGTCTGCGCCATCGCCCCGGTGCCGAAGGGCGCTGCGCATGACTGGTACGAGGACCTTACGCCACCGAGCGAGGCGGAGGTGATCACGCTGCTCGAGCAGTCAGCGCGGCGCGTCGTCAGCCCATTGCGCGAGCGGAACGTCTGAGCCCTGCTGCGCACCCGCTGGGCGAAGGATCGCCACCACTCTCTGTAATCGCTCCCAGGAGGCCTCGATGGATACTCTCGATCTCATCGTTGCCCTGCTCAGATCGGAAG
>JAAXUL010000471.1 GCA_013336035.1 Chloroflexales bacterium | reverse complement strand
GAACGTAAAACGCCGCGTCATGCTCGGATGGTAACGACTGAAGCGTAGCAGACGCGTCTTCTCCGGCGCCACTTCCAGGTTGAATTTCTGCAACCGCTTGGGCAGCTGGTGGCCTCGGCGGGGCTGATGCTGGGGGCGTTTATGCTGATCCTGCGCTAACACAAAGGGAGGGGCAAGCGCCCCTCCCTTTGGTCTGCCGGCGGCGGCGTTACTCCTGGGGCGAGGGGTGAGCGTCGAGGTATGTGAGCGCGTGATTGACGGTCTCGATCTTCTCGGCCTCCTCGTCGCTGATCTCGATACCAAACTCCTCTTCGATAGACATAATGAGCTCGACCAGGTCGAGGGAGTCGGCGTTGAGGTCTTTTGCGAAATGGGCGCTGGGGACGATCTTGCTCTCGTCGACGCCAAGCTGCTCAGCGATAATCTTCTTGAGTCGCTCCTCAACCTCGGGCGAAGCCATCAGCGTAGTTCCCTTCTCTACAGAACGTCGTGGCCAGGACGGTAGCGGCTCACGACGGTACCAAGGACACCATTAACAAAACGACTGGAGTTGTCGCTCCCGAACTGCTTAGCGAGCTCGACGGCCTCGTTGATCACCGCCTTGACGGGGGTCTTCTCGAGGTCGTCGATCAGGAGCTCGAAGAGGGCGATCCGCAGGATAGCCTTATCGACGCCAGGCATCTGGGTGATCGGCCAGTTGGGGGCGGCCTCTTCGATAATGCGGTCGAGGTAGGTCCTGTGCTCCCACACGCCGAAGACAAGGCGGTGCAGAAAGCGCTCGCCGTCCGCGGCGAGCTGCTCCTCCTCGCGGCGGCGCTCGAAGACCACATCGATCGGGTGGTCGGTTGCGTCCACCTCGAAGAGGATCTGGAGCGCCGCGATGCGCACTCGGTGTCGCAGACTACCCACGGGGATCCTCCCTGGTTCTGGGCGGGCGCGCGACCCATGGGGTGCGCGCTTGCCGGCGGGCCCATCGGCGCCCGAGTGTGCCAGTGCCAATTGTTAAGCAGCGCTTCAACGAGAGCTGTAGCATCCTATTCGAGCACGGCCAGGCGCTGGCGGGCGCGCCCTGTGCCTAGCAAGGTCCACGCCAGCAGGTCAGACCAGGGCGGCGGCCTGCTCGTCCTTCCACTTGTGCAGAAGCTCGGCGACGTAGCCGGTGTGATGCCGGGCGGCGCGGAACTCGGGGTCATCGATCAGCGCGAGCTGGAACGGGATCGTCGTCTTGACCCCGGTGATGATGCACTCGTGGAGTGCGCGTCGCATGCGGTTGAGCGCATCGTCTCGGGTCTCGCCGAAGGTGATGATCTTCGCCAGCAGCGAGTCGTAGTTCCGGGGCGGGGTGTAGCCCGCGTAAAGGTGCGAATCGACTCGCACACCCGGGCCGCCAGGCGGGAGGTAGAACTCGACCTCGCCCGCCGCGGGGAGGAAATCCCGCTCGGGATCTTCTGCGTTGATGCGGCACTCGACGGCATGCCGGGCTATTTTAATATCTTTCTGCTGGAGCGTCAAGCGCTCGCCAGCGGCGATCTGCAGCTGCCAGCGCACCAGATCGACGCCGGTGACCTGCTCGGTCACGGGGTGCTCGACCTGAATGCGGGTGTTCATCTCGATAAAGTAGTAGTTGCCGTCCTGGTCCATCAGGAACTCGAGCGTGCCGGCGTTGACATAGCCGATCGAGGTGACGCCGCTGAGCGCGTCGCGGCCCATGCGCTCGCGCAGCTCGGGGCTGACGATCGGCGAGGGCGCCTCCTCGAGGATCTTCTGGTGGCGGCGCTGGGCCGAGCAGTCGCGCTCGCCGAGGTGGATCGCGTGGCCGTAGTTGTCGGCGAGGATCTGGATCTCGACGTGGCGCACCTTGATCAGGTACTTCTCGAGCAGCAGGTCGCCGCGGCCAAAGGCGGCCTCGGCCTCGGCGCGGGCGGTGGGGTAGGCCCGTACGAGGTCGCTCTCGTCGTAGGCGACGCGCATGCCGCGCCCGCCGCCGCCAGCCGCGGGCTTGAGCAGCACAGGGTAGCCGATCTGCCGCGCGATGTCCACCGCCTCCTCAACGCTGCGCAGCTCGCCCTCGGAGCCGGGGACGGTAGGGACGCGGGCGGCGCGCATAGTCTGGCGGCCGATCACCTTGTCGCCCATCAGGCGCATCGTCTCGGCGGTGGGCCCGATAAACTGCAGCTTGCAGTCGGTGCACATCTCGGCGAAGTATGGGTTCTCAGAGAGGAACCCATAGCCGGGGTGGATGCTGTCGCACCCGGTGATCAGGGCAGCGCTGATCAGGGCCGGCGGGTTGAGGTACGAGCGCGCGGGCTGGGGCGGCCCGATACAGACGGCCTCGTCGGCGAGGCGCACGGCCAGCGAGTCGCGGTCGGCCTCGCTGTAGGCGACCACACTCTTGACCCCGAGCTCCTGGCAGGCCCGCACGATTCGGACGGCGATCTCGCCACGGTTGGCGACAAGGACTTTGTTTAGCATTAGGATCGCCCCATGGGAGCGCGGCCGTGGGCCGTGCCCGTCATTGCATTACCATCCCACCATCGACGGTAAAGGTCTGGCCGGTGATATAGGCGGCGGCATCCGAGGCGAGGAATGTGACTAGCTGGGCGACCTCTGCGGGCTGGCCGAAGCGGCCAAGCGGGACGCTCTCGAGGATAGCCTTGCGGGTCTCCTCGCCGAGAACGCTAGTCATCTCGGTCTCGATAAAGCCGGGGGCGACCGCGTTGACGGTGACGTTGCGGGCGGCGATCTCGCGGGCAGTGGCCCGGGTGAAGCCGATGATGCCGGCCTTGGCGGCGGCGTAGTTGGCCTGGCCGGCGTTGCCGATGATCCCGATCACCGAGGCGATGTTGATGATCCGGCCCGCGCGCTGCTTGCTCATCTGGCGCAGCACGGCCCGGGTGCAGACGAAGACCCCGCGCAGGTTGGTGGCGATAACCTGGTCGAAGTCCTCGTCTTTCATCCGCAAGAGCAGGGTGTCGCGGGTGATGCCGGCGTTGTTCACAAGGATGTCAAGGCGACCGTGGGCGCTGATCGTCGCCTTGATCAGCTGCTCGACGGCGGCGCTGTCGCCGACATCGGCCTGGGCGGCTGTGGCCTCGCCGCCGGCGCCCCTGATCGCGGCCGCCGTCTCGTCGGCCGCGGCGGCGTTGCCGCGGTAGTTGACCACCACAGCGGCGCCGGCCGCGGCCAGGCCCTGGGCGATCGCCCGCCCGATCCCGCGCCCGCCGCCGGTCACCAGGGCTACTCGGCCCGTCAGGTCAATCTTCATCTGACCTCTACGACTCTGAGATGTCAAACAGGGTCTGGCCGTCGATCAGCACCAGATTCTTGCGGTCCTTCCCCGCCTTGAGGGCGTCGGGGGTGAACTCGGTCGAGGCGATCACCACGCCCTTGCCGATTGCGCGCCGCTTCATATCCTGGACGAGGCTCTCGATGGTGCCCCGGCCCACTTTGTCGGCGACGGTGAGCCGCAGCGTGTAGCTCTCGCCCTCGTAGGTCAGCTCGAGGTCAAGGTGCTTATCTTTGTCGATAAAGTGGTAGTCCTTGAACTCGAAGCCCTTCTTGCGGTAGAGGCTGATCACGAACGAGCCGAGCTGCGGCAGCGAGAGGCCCTGGAGGTCGCTCAGGGTGCGCACGACGCCGGGCTTCTCGAGGCGGCCGCCCCGCTCGTCGATCTCGCGCTGGGTCTGGCGGTTGCGCTCCTCGGCCCGCCCGGCCATCACCGTGCCGAAGGCCGGGAAGGGGATCAGCGCGAAGAGCGAGAAGGTGGTGTAGAAGAAGAGCAGGCCGGATAGGGTGGGCGGGGCCGGGGCCGCGTTTGCGGATAGCTGTAGCGTGGGCAGCGGCACGATGCCGACCTGGCCCAGCAGGCCGTAGCCGACGACGAACACCAGGCCAAAGGTGAATCCGGCGAGGCCGAGGACCAGGCCGTGGGCCAGGTAGTCGCCCTTGACCCGGCGGCCCAGGAAGAGGCCGGCCATCACCGGCACGATCCCGGCCAGGATCTGCAGCATGCTGCTGCCCAGGAAGAGCGCGCACCAGGCCAACGCCATGACCAGGGCGATCAGCAGGGTCTGCCCCCACTCGATCTGCCTGAACGAGAGGCCGATACGCTGTCCAAGGGTGGGGCGGGGCGCCTTGGGTGCCTGTCCGGGGGCCGCCTCGGGCTTGCGCTCCTCGCGCTGCTCGGGCGTCGTGTCAACTCTCATCTACGAATTCTCCAGGAGCTCGTCCACGGCCTCGCGCAGCTTGCCGATGTCGGCGAATGAGCGGTAGACCGAGGCGAAGCGGATGTAGGCGACATCGTCGAGCTCGCGCAGACGACGCATTACCTCGTCCCCGATGGCCTTGCTGCTGATCTCCTGGTCGTCGATGGCCATAATCGCGCTCTCGACATCGTTGACGAGCTGCTCGATCCGCGAGGCCGAGATGGGCCGGCGGTAGCAGGCCGTGCGTACGCCGCGCATGATCTTCTCGCGGTCGTACGGCTCGCGCTCGCCATCCTTCTTTACCACCGTCAGGCTGACCGTCTCTACCCGCTCGTAGGTGGTGAAGCGGCGCCCGCACGACCGACACTTGCGCCGGCGGCGAACCATCTCGCCGTCGTTAAGCTTGCGTGTGTCAAGCACGTCGGTGTCAGGGTGCTGGCAGAAGGGGCAGCGCATAGACCATCCGGGTGTGTTCTTTCCGGCGCATTATAGCATAGCCCGCTGGGGCGGGCGGCGCCCAGCTAGGGCGTGAGGGTCAGCATATCGGCCTGTGCCGCGTCGACCGCGGCCTGGCTGAAGCGCATGGGCAGGTGCTCGACCCGCTGCCACGGCGCGATCAGGTTGTCGTAGCTGCCGCTCAGCGGGTTCCCCGACTGGCCGGTGCTCTGCATAAAGCGTGAGCCGTCGAGGTCGGCCATGTCGATGATGTGGCGGTACGATGGGATGTGGTACTGCAGGTAGAGCTCGCTGCGCCTTGACGGGGCCACGTTGACGGTGAAGCCGTCGCCGCCGTTGGGCGCGCTGCGGCTGAAGTAGGGCCGCAGGGCCTCGGCGCTGTCGAAGGGGTTGTGGGGGAAGATCACCCGGTGGGCTTTGTCCCAGCGCCAGGAGCGCACATCCGGCGTGCCCTGGGCCTCGGCCATGTGCTTCAGCCCTTGCTCTAGCGCTTTGGCAAGGGCCGCGTCGCAGCCCTCGCCCGCGGGCGTGTTGACGTTGTCGCACCAGGCGTTCGCGGCGCCGCCCAGCACCTCGGGCAGCACCATGGCGTGGTAGCTTGTGCTGTCGGTGTAGTCCTCGCTGAAGCCCTCGCGCAGCTCGTCGCCGAAGATTGCCTCGGGCAGGGCGTGGTAGTAGGCGGCGTAGACCGCGGCGGCGGCGCTGTCGCCGGCCATGGTGCCGTCCCAGCCCCGCAGCAGCTCGAGCGCGGCCTGGGCTTGCTCGCCCGCGGGGCTGATCGCGGTCATGTACGGCAGCAGCGAGCGGGCCTGTAGCGAGACGACGTCGGCCTGGAGGGCGGCGACGCTGTCGACGGTGTGGTCGCTCTGGGCCTCGACCAGCTCGACGATGCGCTGGGCGCGGTAGGGCGGGGCCCAGTTGGTCGAGATCAGGTAGGGGTAGCTGGCGGGCACGGCCTGGTTGTTGGCGCTGACGATGTAGCCGCGCTCGGGGTTGAAGTCGTGGGGCAGCTCGGCGAAGGGCACGTAGCCCCGCCAGTCTTGCAGCCCGCTCCAGCCCTCGGCGGGGCTGGTGCCGTCGCCGCTTGCGCGGATGGGCAGGGCGCCGGGGGCGTAGTAGCCGATATTGTCATCTACGTCGGCGTAGACGAAGTTCTGCATCGGGGCGTGAAAGCTGCTCAGGGCCTCGGTGAACTCTGCCCAGCTCTGGGCCCGGTTGACGCCCAGAAAGCCCTCGAGGGTGGAGTCCTTGGGGTCGAGGGCGGTCCAGCGGAAGGCCAGCGGCTCGCCGGTGCCTTCGGTCACGTCCGAGATCAGGGGGCCGTGGCGGGTGACCCGCACGAAGAGCGGTACGTCTTCCTCGCCCTTGACCTTGATCGTCTCGGAGATGACCGTTATGGGCTCCCAGCGGCCCTGGTAGAGGGCCTCGTTGCGCTCGTTGAGCCGCTCGACAAAGAGGTCCTGGACGTCGGGGCCGGTGTTGGTGACGCCCCAGGCGATGCGCGCGTTGTGGCCGATCACGATGCCAGGGATGCCGGGCAGGGTGGCGCCGATGGCGTCGATGGCGCCGCCGCTGATGTGGGCCAGGTACCAGATCGAGGGGATGCGCGAGCCGAGGTGGGGGTCGTTGGCCAGGATGGGCTTGCCCGAGGCGGTGCGGGCCCCCGCGATGACCCAGTTGTTGCTGCCGACGTGGTCGCCGCCGAGGCCCATGGCCTCGAGGTTGCGCTCGTTGGCGAGCAGGCCGCCGTAGGTCTCGGGGCTGCTCGCGACAGGGGCGCTGGCGCCGGGGGAGGCCGCGGG
>JAAXUL010001305.1 GCA_013336035.1 Chloroflexales bacterium | reverse complement strand
GCCAGGCTCTCCCCATCCCCCTCTTCCAGGGACGCCCTACATGGGCGAAATGCCGTGCTTCTTGGGCACGTGCCGGTCGCGCTTCGAGAGGGTCACCCGCAGGGCGCGGACAAGCACGCGGCGGCTGTCGCGCGGCTCGATCACATCGTCGATCAGCCCGCGGGCGGCAGCGACATACGGATTGTTGAACTTCTCTTGGTACTCGCTCACTAGCTCGGCGCTGCGGGCCTTGGGGTCGGCGGCGGCCTTGACCTCGCCGCGGAAGAGGATATTGACCGCGCCGGCCGCGCCCATCACCGCCAGCTCGGCGTTCGGCCAGGCGTAGAGCAGGTCGCCGCGCAGGCCCTTGCTGCTCATCACGCAGTAGGCGCCGCCGTAGCTCTTGCGCAGGATCAGCATCAGCTTGGGCACCGTCGCCTCGGAGTAGGCGTAGATCAGGCGGGCGCCGTTGCGGATAATGCCGCCGTACTCCTGGCTGGTGCCCGGCAGGAAGCCCGGCACATCCTGCAGCGTGATGATCGGGATGTTGTAGGCGTCGCAGATGCGGATGAAGTGGGTCGCCTTGAGGCTCGCCTTGATGTCCACCGTGCCGGCCAGGACCATAGGCTGGTTGGCGACCAGGCCGACCACGTAGCCGTCGAGGCGCGCGAAGCCCACCACCATGTTCTGGGCCCACAGCTCGTGGACTTCGAGGAAGCGCCCATCGTCCACGATGCTCGAGATCACCCGGCGCACATCGTAGGGCTTCTGGGGGTCCACCGGCACCAGCTCGTCGAGCTCGGGGCAGCGCCGCTCGGGGTCGTCGCGGGGCGGCACATAGGGCGGGTCGCTCTGGTTGTTCGAGGGCAGGTAGCCCAGCAGCTCGCGCACCTTCAGCAGGCACTCTTTGTCATCGCGCGAGAGGAAGTGGGCCACGCCGCTCTCGGTGGCGTGGATGCGCCCCCCGCCCAGCTCCTCCTGGCTGACGTTCTCCTGCATGACCGACCTCACCACCTCGGGGCCGGTGATGAACATATAGCTGTTCTCGGTCATAAGGATGAAGTCGGTCAGGCCGGGCGAGTAGACGGCGCCGCCGGCGCACGGCCCGAGGATGACCGAGAGCTGCGGGATGACGCCCGAGGACTCGCAGTTGGCGTCGAAGATGCGGGCGTAGCCGCCCAGGCTGTCCACGCCCTCCTGGATGCGGGCGCCGCCCGAGTCGTTCAGGGCGACGAAGGGGCAGCCATAGCTCAGGGCCATCTTCATGGCCTTGACGATCTTATTGGCGTGCATCTCGCCGAGGGAGCCGCCCATCACGCTGGCGTCCTGGGCTGCGGCGAAGACCTGGCGGCCACCGACAAGCCCGAAGCCGGTGATGACGCCGTCGCCGTAGCGCGAGCCCTTGCCGCCCATATAGCTGTCGTAGCGCGGCGTCACCAGCGTGTCGATCTCGTTGAAGCTGTCGGGGTCGAACAGCAGGTTGATCCGCTCACGGGCCGTCAGGCGGCCCTTCTGGTGCTGCCCGTCGGCATCCTTCTGGGTGCCGGCTGCAATAGCCTTGCGGTCACGCAGCTTGCGGACAAAGTCATCCATCTGCATGGGGCCTCCCCTTCTCAAACCCTGAGCCTGATGCGGCTACGATGCCGCCGCGGCAAGAGTCAGGACTACATCATCGAGGCGGCGCCACCAGCAGCTTATGCTGGCCGGCGCGGCGAGGGACGGGTCGCAGCGGACCGCGATCGGCGCCCATGTGTCGGGCCCCAGGCCCTCGGCCGGCAGCGGCACGAGGCACTCGACCAGGCGCGTGTCGACCGTCAGCCCGAGGCGCAAGACCTTGAGCACGGACTCCTTTGTGCTCCAGATCGCTGTGACAAGCGTGTCGCGCAGGGCCGCGGGCGCCGCCGCCACCAGGCCCTGCTCCACCAGCGTAAAATAGTCGCCGGTGAAGGCCGCGCCGCGCGGGGCGACGCCCTCGATGTCGGCGCCGACGGGCGTGCCCGCCGGCCCCAGGGCGCAGAAGGCCTTGCCCCCGCTGTGGCTGATCGTCAGGCGCAGCGCACCGAGCGCTGTGCGCAGCGTAGCGTGGTCGCTACTGAGCTGCGGCGAGCCGTCAGGGGCCGGCGTGACCGCCAGCTCCGCGAGCGAAGGCGGCTGAAAGCCCGCCTCTTCCAGGTGGCGCTGCACAAGCCGCTTGGCCGTCCAGCGGCCAAGCAGCCACTCGCTGCGGCGCTTCTCGAACCGCAGCGTAACAAGGCGCTCCCGCTCTGGTGGGCTGAGCCACGCCTCGGCGGGGAGCGCCGGGAGGTCCGTCATAGTCTGTACGAGCCAGTCGATCATAGATAGTTCCACGCCGAGGGCGCGGGATGTCCGATGCAGACACCCCGCGCCCCCGCGGGCTTCCTTACAGCTTGGCCGTCCCCGGCAGTCTCGCCGTGCGGTAGCCGGTCAGCG
>JAAXUL010000470.1 GCA_013336035.1 Chloroflexales bacterium | reverse complement strand
TGCGCCGAGATGCCGGGGGCGGCCAGGCGGGCCGCGCAGGTCGCCGCCCGCTCGGCCCGCTCCGCGACGAGCAGGGCCAGCGCGCCGCCGGGGCGCCCGTGCGTACACTCGACCAGATCGGGCAGCCAGGCCGCCCCCAGCTCTCCCGTGACCACTGCGATGGCCGCGCCCCCTAGCTCGCTCGCGCCGCGAGCCGCATGTGAGCGCAGCAGCTCGCCCAGCGTCTGCTCGCCGGCATCTTCGCCGTCCACCAGCGCGGCGAGGATACGCCAGAGCTGGCGCTGGCCGCCGCCCGGGGGCACCATCCGGCGCTCGCCCCCGTCGCAGAGCAGCCCGACCTGCCGGCCCTCGGCCAGGGCGCGCGCCGCCAGCGAGCCGGCGAGGGTCACGGCCAGATCAACCAGGCTCGCCGCCCGGTACTCGGCCATGGCGCCGCTCACGACCGAGCTCTGGGAGGCCCCGCTGGGCGGCCCCTCGTCACTATGCTCCTCCGCGGGCCAGGTCTGCGGGTAGGCCCCGCGGGCCAGGTCGAGCACAACCCACAGGGCCCCGCTGCGCTCCTGGTCGAACTCCTTCACATAGAGCTGGCCGTAGCGGGCGACGTAGGGCCAGTGGACCCGGCCCGGCGGGTCGCCGGGCACATACGCGCGCAGGCCGCCGACGTTGGGCGTCACGAAGAGCTGCAGCAGGTCGGCGCGGGCCAGACCGCCGCGCGTGCCGCTGGGCGGCGCAAGCTCAGGCAGGCGCACCAGCGGCGGGTAGACGATCAGCTGCCGGCTGGCCTCATCGCGCCACTCGTAGCGGAAGAGGCCAGCCGGGTCGGCGCAGCGGGCCGTCAGGGGCCCGAGCCTGTAGCGCCCCCGCCGCGCGCAGCGGGCCGTCGTGCGCCAGCTGAAACGCTCGCCCGCGCCGGCGTCTACCACCCGGCGGGCGTTGTAGTCGGGCAGCGACGAGCCATCCTCGATCTCCAGCCAGAGCAGCGGCAGCGGGGCATCGTTCGCCAGCTCCCACCCCTCCTCGAGCTCATCGCCCACCTGGGCCCACTCGGTGCGCAGGTGGCGCTGGAGGCGCAGGCGCGGGCCGACGGCGCGCGCCCACAGATAGGAGCCCAGCGTAAGCAGCAGGTAGACGTACGCGAGGTAGAGCAGCCAGCGGGCGGGGAAGATAAGGGCCAGGCCGAGGGCGAGCCCGCCGATGGCCGGCGCCCAGGGCTGGGCCAGCCGCAGCCGGCCATCGAGGGTGACCCTGCGCCAGAGGGCGGCTATTGTGCCGGTGACACGCCCGCTAAACGGTGCGCTCACTAGTCGCCCCTAGCTTTCCAGTCGGCGCCGTTGCCTCGCGCCGGTCGAGGTGCGCTGTGATCGTCTCATAGAGCAGGCGCAGGCTGATCGGCTTGGTCAGGTAGGCGTCGGCCCCTGCCGCCATACAGCGCTCACGGTCGCCAGCCATGGCCAGCGCCGTCACCGCGATGATCGGGATGTGCCGCAGCCTCACATCCGTGCGCATCCGGCGCGTCGCCTCCAGCCCATCCATCCCCGGCATCTGCACATCCATCAGCACGATATCCGGTGGCTCCGCCTGGGCCTGCGCCATCGCCTCGGCCCCGTTCCACGCAGCGCGCACCACAAAGCCTTTGCTGTCAAGATAGTCTGTGATGACCTGGCTGCCCGCCTCGTTATCGTCAACCAGCAGAATGACTGGCCGTGGCTTGCTGGGCGCTGGCTCGCTTGGGGGCGCCGGCATCAGAGGCCTAGCTGCCGCTGGCGCCTCGTCCGGCGCGCTTGCGGACTCCTCGAGCGCGACGCGCCAGGGCAGGGCCACAGCGAAGCGGCTGCCCTTTTCGGGCGTGCTCTCGACGCTGGCGCTGCCCCCGTGGGCCTGCGCCAGGCGCAGCACCAGCGAGAGGCCCAGCCCCGTGCCGTTGTACTGGCGGTTCAGGCCGCTGTCGATCTGGCTGAACGGCTGGAAGAGCCGCGAGAGATGCTCATCGGCGATGCCGATCCCGGTGTCCCATACCATGAATGTTACGAGCCGTCGGCCCTGATCGCCGCGTACCTCGAGGCCGACCCTGCCGCCCTCGGGGGTGAACTTGACCGCGTTGGAGAGCAGGTTGACCAGGATCTGTGTGAGGCGCCGCTCGTCGGCGCGGATCGCCTTGACCTGGGGGTCGATCAGCGAGCTGAGCGTGATCTGCTTTGCCTGGGCGCTCTGTGCGACCATGTGCAGCGCCATCTGGCAGGCCAGGTCGACCTCGACCAGGTCGAACTGGAGCTCGAGCTTGTTGGCCTCGACCTTCGAGAGGTCAAGGATGTCGTTGATCAAGGCCAGCAGATGCTGGCCGCTGCTGTCGATGCTGCTCAGCGCCTCGATCTGCCTGGGGGTGACCGGGCCATAGAGCCCTTCCTGCAGCAGCTCGGAGTGGCCGATGATCGCGTTGAGCGGGGTGCGCAGCTCGTGGCTCATCGTGGCCAGGAACTCGTCCTTGAGCCGGGCCGCGCGGGCGAGCTCGGCGTTAGCGATGCGCAGCTCGGCCGTACGCGCCTCGACCCGCTCGGCGAGCTGGGCGCGCTCGGCCTCGAGGGTCTCCTCGGCCCGTCGGCGCTCGGTGATGCCCACCAGAACATTCATCGCGCCAGTCAGCTCGCCCGCGGCATTATGGATCAGGGTGGGGTAGGCCAGACAGTCGACGTGGGTGCCGTCGGGCCGGATGACCACGATCCCCGCGCCGCGAATTGGCCGGCCATCGCGGAGCGCGACCGCCATCGGGCACTGCTCGTGCGGCAGCGGCGTCCCATCGGGGGTGCACAGCCGCGCAGCCCCGCACCAGCGGTCATAGCCCAGGCTGACCTGGCGGCCCCAAAGCGCCTCGGCGGCCTCGTTGCAGAGCGAGATGTAGCCATCGGCGTCGGTGATATAGACCGCGACCGGCAGCGCCTCGATCAGCATGCGGTGGTGGCGCTCGCTCTCCTTAAGCTGCGCCGCGCTACGCTGGTGCTCCAGGCGCAGCTGACGGCCCTGGAGCACGTGCTCGATGGCCGTCCCAAGGCGTGCCAGCCGATCTTTAAGCAGGTAGTCGGCCGCGCCCCGGCGCATCGCGGCGACCGCCTCCTCCTCGCCGATCGCGCCCGACACGATGATGAACGGAATATCCAGCCCGCGCCACTGGAGCAGCTCGAGCGCACGCCGCGCGTCGAACTGCGGCAGCTCGTAGTCGGCCAGGATCAGGTCCAGGTCCGGGCTAAGCTCCGCCAGAAAGGCGGCCTCGCTGTCTACCCGCCGCCACAGCGGCGCGAAGCCGGCCCGTCGCAGCTCGCGCAGAATCAGCTCGGCGTCGGCCGGGCGATCCTCTAGGATAAGGACATTGAGTGATATTGACATAATACACCCTCCGAGCGCAGGATGCTGACAGTGTACCGCACACACCTATGCGAGCGCTCCCTTTTTACGCGGCGCTCAGCGGCGACTGGTTAAACATCAGCCAGTACATCCCCAGCGTGCGCATCGCCTCGGTGAACTGCTCGAAGTCTACCGGCTTGACAATATAGCTGTTCACGCCAAGCTCATAGCTCTCGATGATATCGCACTCCTCGCGCGACGAGGTGAGGATGACCACCGGCAAGAGCCGCGTGCGCGGGTCGGCCTTGATCTGGCGCAGCACCTCCAGCCCATCGACCAGCGGCAGCTTCAGATCGAGCAGGATCACCTTTGGCCTGCTCTCAACATCGCGATGCGCATACGCGCCCGTGCAGAAGAGAAACTCCAGCGCCTCGGCCCCATCGCGGATGACCTGGACGCGGTTGGCGATCTGGTACCTCTGGAAGGCATGCAGCGCGAGGGCCACATCACTCGGGTTGTCTTCGACCAGCAGAATCTCGACCAGACTCTCACTCACGGCGGGCCCCTCCAAGCGTAAAGGAGAATAGCGCTCCACGGTCGACCTCTGCCTCGGCCCAGATGCGTCCGCCATGGCGATGGATGATCCGCTGGACAATCGCCAGCCCCACCCCGGTGCCCTCGTAGTCCTCGGCCCGATGCATGCGCTGGAACACGCCAAAAAGCTTGCTGCTGTAGCGCATATCAAAGCCCACACCATTATCCTTGATCCAATAGACCGGCTCGCCGTCTTGCTCCCGGCAGCCAATCTCGATCACCGCGCGCTCGCGGCGGCGGGTGTACTTCAGCGCGTTCGCGATTAGATTGATCCAGACCTGCTTGAGCAGTGTGGGGTCGGCCTGGCAGCCGGGCAGATCGCCGACGCTAAGCGTGATCTGGCGGCCGGCCTGCTCGCCGCGCAGCTCCTCGATGCATTGGCGCACCAGCTGGGCGAGCGCGACCGGGCGCCTGGCGAGCGGCTGGCGGCTCAGCCGCGAGAAGGCCAGCAGGTCGTCGATCAGCTGGCCCATCTGCTGGGCGCCCTCGCGCACCAGATCGAGGTAGCGCCGGGCCTCGTCCGGCAGCTCGGCGCTATAGTCCTCGATCAGAATGCGCGAGAAGCCATCGATCCCCCGCAGCGGCGCGCGCAGATCGTGCGACACCGAGTACGAGAAGGCCTCCAGCTCTTTGTTCGCTGCCGTGAGCTCGACGGTGCGCTCGGCCACCCGCTGCTCTAGCTCGTCGTTCAGCCGGCGAATCTCATCTTCGACCCGAGCCCGCTCGGCCAGATCAAGTTGCACTTTCGCTAACAGGCGCGCATTGCTGATGGCCAGCGCCGCTCGGTCAGCCAGATCCTGCGCGAGGCTCAGATCGTGCTCATCGAAAGACGGCTGCTCGCGCCGGTGCCGGTACATAATCAAGACCCCGATCGCCCGCCCTTGCACCCGCATCGGCACGACGATCATGCTGTGTATGCACAGGCGGTCCACCAGCGACCAATACTCTGGCTTCGTCGCGGCACGGATCTGCTCCAGATCGACGATGGGAATTAAGAGCGGCTGTACGCTGTGGAAGATCCGCGTGGCGAGCGACGGCTCATCCACGCGGAGCGGGGCTGCGCCCAGGACGGTGCGCATAAGCTCAGTCGCCTCGTGCTCCACATCGTAGAGCCCGACCAGCTCTAGCCACACCTCATCATCAGAGAGCAGGCGGATGGAGCAGCCCTCGCCCAGCACATTGGTGATCGTCCGCCCGACCTGGTCAAGCAATACCTGATATTCCGCGCCCACCTCGGCAAAGGCGTGCGAGGCGTCGGCCAGCACCCGGAGGCGCTCGGCAGAGCGGTTAATCGCTATCTCGGCCTGCTTACGCGCGGTGACCACCTCCGAGAATAAGATGAGTCCGCCGATCTCTGCCGGGCGCTCATACCATGGGTGGATCTCCCAGCGTACCCAGTCTAAGGTTCCATCCTCCCGTGGAAAGGGGTCCTCTTCAGCTGTTTCGACTGCCCCCGCCAGGCAGCGCTGGTGAATGTCCTTCCAGCGCTGCGGTATCTCAGGGAAGATCTCATAGTGCGAGCGCCCGATGATATGCTGATCCGTGAGACGGTAGTCGGCGAGGAACCGCTGGCTCGCGGCGATATAGGTCATTGTGCGGTTAAACATGGCGATAGCGGCGGGCGCATGCTCGACAAATAGCTTGAGCGCTCGCTCGCTCCTCTGTAGCGCCTCCTCGGCCCGCTTGCGCTCGGTGATGTCGGTGAGCATCGCCAGCGCGCCGGTATAGCCCCCGGCTCTGTCCATCAGCGGCTTGGTGCTGATCAGCGCCCAGAGCTCAGCGCCGTCTTTGCGGCGCAGCCTGAAGTCGACCTGCTCGGCGATGCCTTTGCGCCGACGCTCGAGATTCTTGGTGGCGAGCGCCTGAACATCCGCGTCCATAAATGCGAACAGGGGCATGCCGAGCATCTCGTCCACGCTATAGCCAAGCATCTCCCCCATCCGGGCGTTGACAAACCTGGTCTTGCCGGCGGCATCGATCAGCCAGACGCCCTCCTGTGTGGTCTCGACGATCTGCCGGTAGCGCTCCTCGCTCTGGCGCAGCGCCTCCTCGGCCTGCTTCTGGGCGGACACATCGCGGAACACCAGCACCACGCCCCGCACCGAGCCATCGGTGTGCCGGATCGGCGCGCCGCTGTCATCGATCGGCCGCTCGCTACCATCACGCGCGATCAGCACGGTGTGGTTGGCCAGCCCCACCGTCGCGCCTGTGTGCAGCACCTTCGCCGTCGGATCCTCGACCGGCGCGCGGGTCTGCTCGTTGATGATCCGAAAGACTGCCGACAGCGGCTGGCCCGTAGCGTCGCGGCCGGCCCAGCCGGTTAGCCGCTTGGCCTCGGCGTTGAGGAAGGTAATGCGGCCGGCCAGGTCGGTGGTGATCACCGCGTCGCCGATGCTGGCCAGGGTCACCGCCTGCAGCTGCTGGCTCGCAGCGGCGCGGCGCCGCGCGCGGTGCAGCCCCTCGCTCAGTCCGCTCACAAGCGTGCCGGTGAGAAGCAGCATGAGCCACTCTGCGCTGTCGATCGCCGATCTGATCGAGAAGCT
>JAAXUL010000469.1 GCA_013336035.1 Chloroflexales bacterium | reverse complement strand
GCCCTCGCGCTAATCCCGCCCGTCCCCTACCTGTATCGCCAGCGGCTCGCGCGGCCGGATCAGCGGCACCGTCAGCTGAGGCTTGAGCCCACGGATCTGCAGCGCCCCGCCCTCGCGACGGATCAGCTCGACAAAGATCTCGACCAGCCCGGGGTCCCACGACGAGCCGCTCCCACGCATCAGAATACCCAGAGCCTCCTCAAGCTTCATCGCGGGGCGATACGCGCGGTCGGCGGTCATCGCCTCGAATGCGTCGGCGATCGCCAGGATGCGGGCCTCGAGCGGGATCTGCTCGCCCGCCAGGCCGTTGGGGTAGCCCCTGCCATCCCAACGCTCGTGGTGGCCCTCAATGATCGCCAGGGTCCGCCGCAGCCCGCGCACCCGCTCGATGATCTTCACGCCGATCTGCGGGTGGCGCTTCATGATCGTGAACTCCTCGTCGTCGAGGGCGCCGGGCTTCAGCAGGATATAGTCGCGGATGCCGATCTTGCCCACATCATGCAGCAGGCCCGCGTAGTCGATCAGCTCGACGCGCTCGGGCGGCAGGCCTACGACCTGGGCCAGGCGCACGGCGTAGCGCGTCACCTGACGCGAGTGGCCATAGGTGTGGGCGTCGCGGGCATCGATCGCCTCGGCCAGGGCCTCGATCGTCTGCCGGTTCTGGTCCTTCAGGGCCTGGTGCAGGCGCGCGTTCTCGAGCGATGCGGCCACCTGGCCGGCGAAGATGCCCAGCAGGCGACGCTCGCCCGCGTCGAAGGGCGGCTGCTCGGGCCGGCGCACCAGGTGCAGGTAGCCCACGGGCGTATCGTGGCTGCGCAGCACCACCCCCACGAAGCGCGTCTCATCGTCGGCGCCGGGGCCGCCCGCCACCACCAGGTGGGCCTGGAGCAGATCCTCGGGGCCGCACTCGGGCCGCAGGGGCGTCGCCCGGCCCTCCTCGGCCCGGCCCGCCTGGGTGCGCGAGGCCAGCAGCATCAGCTCATCGTCGTCGGGCAGCAGCATCGAGAGGGCCAGTGACTCGGGCGCGTAGCGCTGCCACAGGAACTCGACAATCTGCCCGACCTGGGTCTCGACCGCAAGGCTCGAGGCGATGGCCTGGCTGAACTGGTACATAAAGACCAGGTCCGACAGGCGCTCCTTCTCCTGGCGCATGCGGCGCAGCTCGAGGCACGAGCGCACCGTGCGCAGTAGGCTCTCGGACTCGACCGGCTTATCGAGGTAGTCGAGGGCGCCCAGCTTCATCGCCTCGCGGGCGGTGTCCACCGTCGCGTGGGCGGTCAGCACCAGGGCGTCGCACTCGGGGTAGTGCTGGCGCAGCTGCTCCAGCAGCTCCATCCCGCCCATCACCGGCATCTGCAGGTCTGTGATCACAAGATCGAAGGGCCGCTCGCGCAGCAGGACGAGGGCTGCTGCCCCGTGCTCAGCGGCCTCTACATCATAGCTCATCCGCAACAGCCGCTGGCAGAACGTCCTGATATTCGCATCATCCTCAACGACCAGCAGCCGCGCGCGCGCGGCGGGTGTGGCCGTCCCCAGCTGCAGATCAGCCATGCGTCTCTCCTCAGCCACAGGCGCGAGCGCGCCGCGGCGGCATCACTCCACCGACGGAGCCGGGCAGGTGGACGCGGGGCTCGCCCCTACCCGTTTTTTACCAGTGTAGTAGGAGAAGCTGTCGTTTCCACTACACCGCGACGCACTAGCGTTTGCAATTTCGTCATCGCGAAGGAGAGCACGAGGGGGGCTCAAAGGGGACAGAGAGGGGTGGAAGCGACCGGAGGTGCTTCCGGGTGGAGAAGGAGGAAGAGGCAGCCCGCGGAGGCTACGAGCCCTGGCGGCCGAAGTAGGCCTGGACGCGGCGCTCAAGCTCCTCGAAGTCAAACGGCTTGGTGAGATACTCATTCACTCCGGTCCGGAATGCGTGCTTCTCGGTATCTGGGGTGCCGAAGGCGGTGACCATGATCACGTAGACATCAGAGTTGTTCTGGCGCAGCGTGCGGACCAGGTCGATCCCGCCCATGCGCGGCATATTCATGTCGGTGATAATCACCTCGCAAGGCTGCGCGGACAGGCGCTCCAGGGCGGCGACCCCATCCTCGGCCTCAACCACGCTGTAGCCGCTATTCGAGAGTAGGAACCGGTAGAGCCGGCGGGTGGCCGGGTCGTCCTCTACAACCATCACCGTGTGGGACACATGTGCCTCGCTTCGATCTCAAGATTCAAAGACACAAACGGCGACACTGCACAGTTATCACATAGGGCGCCACGCGAAACGCGGCTTCGCCGTCCACGATGCCTCTACTATACCATATTCGGGGGCCGGCGCTCGAAGGGGCTATGCGATACGGTACTCGGCGAGGTCGCGCTCCTCGATGGCGGGCATAAAGCGCGACATCTCGACCATTTTGAAGATCTTCTGGTGGTGGGGGCTGACGTGCATGGCGAAGAGCTTATAGCCAGCCTTGCGGGCCGAGACAACAAACTTGAGCAGGGCCGAGATGCCCGCCGAATTGATGAACGAGACCTCGCTGAAGTCTAGCACCGTGATCGGGCGCATATCCTGACACTCCGCGGCGATGGCCGCGGCCGAGATCGCGTCAACGCTCGTGGTGGTGATATGCAGGATGGCGACCTCGCCGAACTCCTCGCGCCGGATGATGTCGCTCATGGCTGCTCCCTCCGATAGAGCCGCAGGGTGAGCACCGTGCCTCTATGCGAGGTGCTCACCTCTAGATCGTCTACCAGCTCGCTGATCAAAAACATGCCGAAGCCCCGCAGCTGCCCGGCCTCCAGGGTGGCCTCATCGACGACCCGGCGCCCAACATCGATCGTCTCGACGCCCGCCCCCTCGTCGCTAATGCGGACCTCCAGCTTCTCGCCATCGATCTCGAAGACGATGGCCACGAGCTTGCTGGCCTCACGGCGGTTGCCGTGGTCGATAGCGTTATTCACCGCCTCGCTGATCGCCAGCTTCAGATCCTCGACCCGCTCCGCAGAGAAGCCGAAGGCGCTCCCAACCTCGGCGGCGCTCGCGCGCACAACCCGCTCGAAGATCGGGTTCGAGGGGATGTTGAGCTCGACTCGCTCCATGCCGGACCCCTTCTGGATGGTGGGTGGGCGCAACTACGGCGCCCTCACTATACCTGCCCGCTGGCACGGGGGTGCAACATAGCCTACGGTCGCGGCGAGCCGGCTATCGCACGGCGGCGCGGCGGCTGAGGCACGGCAGCAACAGCGGCATTCTGGCGGGCCAGGTGGTCGTAGCGCCGCAGGTAGGCCTTGCCCAGGCTAGTGTTGCCGATCTGGAGGTAGCAGGCGCCCAGGTAGTAGAGGGCCTGGGCGTGGCGTGGGTTGCGCCGCAGCACCTTCTCGAAGAGGGGGATAGCCCGAGCGGGCTCGACCAGCTCTTTGTAGCAGAGGCCGAGCATAAAGCTTGTCTCGACGTCATCAGCCCAGTGGTCGAGGACGTACTGGAACTCGGTGGCGGCCAGATCGTAGCGGCCGCGGCGCACATACATGTAGCCCAGGTCGTAGCGCAGCGAGTGGGCGTTGGGCGCCAGCTCGACGGCCTTACGCCATGCCGCCAGGGCCCAGCTCTCGCGGCCAAGCACGGTGTAGATAAAGCCTAGCAGGTAGTGTGCCTGAGGGTCGCCGGGCAGCAGCTGCACGGCGCGCTCGAAGGCCCGCACAGCCTGGGCGTTTAGGCCCATATCGTAGAGCAGCTTGCCCATGCTGAGAAAGAGCGCGCCGTTGCCCGGGTTCAGACGGGCGCACTCGAAGAGCATGTCGTAGGCCTGCTTCGCCTTTTTCTGGAGCCGCAGCACGGCGCTCATACGCAGGCGTGAGTCCACGAAGTGGCGGTGCTGGGGCGGCACCTGGCCGTACTCCTCCAGGGCCTCGTCGAAGCGGCGCTGGCGGGCCAGCAGGTTGCCGAGCAGGTAGTGAGCGTGGTGCTCCTGGGGGCGCCACTGCAGCAGGGCGCGGTAGATACGCTCGGCCTCCTCCTCGTAGTGCTGCTGCTTGAGGGCCTGGCTCAGCCGGTAGTACCACTGGGCCACCTCCTCCTCGCTGCGGGCGATCAGGGCGCTCTCGCCGGGCTCGGGGTCGGGCGAGACGAAGGTCGGCTCGACGCGCAAGGCCTCGGCGAAGCAGCGCTGGGCCAGCTCGTGGGCGCCGTGGCTCTGGTGCATCAGGCCCATATAGTAGCGCGGCTCGGCGGCCTGGGGCCGGGCGTTGCAGGCGCTGTTATAGTGGATATAGGCCCGCCCCGCGTCATCGGCCTTCTGGTAGCAGCGGCCCAGCGCGAAGTGGGCCTCGTATAGGTTCGGGTTGTGCTCCAGCGTCTCTTTGAAGGCGGCGATGGCCCGGTCGATCTGGCCCATGGCCGCGAACGAGACGCCCAGGTTGTAGTGGGCCTCGGCCAGCTGCGGGTCGGTCTGCACCGCCTCGAGGTACTCGCGCAGGGCGCCCTCCCAGTCGTCCTGGAAGGCCAGCGCGTTGCCGATATAGAGATAGATGATCGCCCGCTCGCGCTCAAAGATCTGGGCCTGCTCCTCACCGTCCACATAAGCGGCGATCAGGGCAGCTTTGAAATGCTCGATCGCCTCGATATAGGCCGCCCGCAAGTACGACCGCATGCCCTGGCTGAAGGCCGCGCCAAGCCGCGTGCCGGCCATGAACCGCTCGCTCCCCGCGAAGGTATCGAGGTCAAGCGGCATAAAGTGCAGCTGATCATTCGCCGACATAGCTAGCTCCGTCTCTCCCTCTCTCCGATTCCGCTGAGCGACTGCCGGGCCTTCCACTATACCATGCCGTCCAGAAGATGTACACGCAGGGTTCAACAACCATGTGTTAACGACGGTAGTCCTCGATCACCAGCCTGAGCTGCTGGTTTAGCTCACGGGCTAGGCCGCGCCCGAAGCGGTCCTGGGCAAGCTTGAGCAACCCTGGCAGAGCGGCGAGCCACACCTCGGCGCCGGTCGTACCGGCCGGCGCCGCCTCGTCCCAGAAGGCGGCCGCCCGCTCGGCGCCGAGCACCTCGTCGGCGATCCCACGCAGCTCGTCATCGAGACAGGTCAGGCGCCGGCGCAGCACGACAATAGTCACGTCGTCGCTCTGGCCGCCGCTGCTCCAGCTCCGTAGCGCGTGCAGCAGCAGGGCCACCATGGCGCGCGGCTTCAGCCGGGCGTTGGCCTCGACTAGGGCCTGTAGCCGCTCATAGGTAAAGATCTCGTTGCGCTTGTTCTCGGCCTCGATCACACCGTCAGTGTAGAGGATGACGCTATCGCCCGGCCCAACCTCGGCCGTGGCCTCTACATAGTCGCTGTCGGCGTCCACCCCTAGCGGCAGCCCCGACAGCTCGAGCTCGCTCACGCGACCGTTTACGAAGAGCGGGAAGGTGTGCCCGGCGTTGGCGACGCGTAGCAGCCCGCACGCAGGGTCGAGCCGCAGATAGAGCATCGTCACCATGCCGTGGGGGATCTCGCTCAAGATGCCGCGGTTGACGCCGGCCAGGGTCGGGCCCGGTGCCTCGTCGCGGCGGGCCTCGTGGCGAAAGACGGTGCGCGCCACGGCCATGCGCAGGGCGGCCGACAGGCCTTTGCCGCTCACATCGCCGATCATGATCCCCTGCACGCCGTCGCCCAGGCTCAAAAAGTCGTACAGGTCACCGCCCAGGTCGCGGGCCGGGATCGAGATCGCGGCGAGCTCCCACCCGGGCAGGTGTGGCGCCGCCTCGAGCAGCAGACCCTGCTGGATGTCGCGGGCCAGCTGCAGCTCCTGCTCCAGCTCAGCGGCGCGCCGCTGCTGCTCGGTGCTCAGCGCGGGCGGGGGCGCCGCCGCGGGTACTGGCGCGCGGGGCCGCCGCGGGCGGTGAAGGCTCACACCCGCCCGGTGGCTTACCAGCGTGCACCAGGGCGAGGCTCGATGTGCAATGGTGGTGCGCTTGATCATACTACTAGATATAGTAAAAGGGGCTTAACCCCTTTCTACAGTCACTTACCGCCGATCATCGCCTCGTAGCGTCGGCAGGTCTCGCTGAGCCAGCCGGCCGCCACTCCGTCGATCAATCTATCCGGTGGGTGCTCTGCGAGCTTTCGGATGGTGTTGCGGTACTCGCGTAGGGCGTCAGACGCTTTCCCCGCCTGCCTATAGCACTCGGCCAGATAGAAGGAAATCACCGGCGACTCACCATCCAGATAGCGAGCCCGCTCGAGCTGGCCAATCGCCGCGGCGTAGCGGCCCTGGCGCGCATAGATCAGGCCGATCAGCAGGTGCGCCTCCGTCGTCAGCGGGTTGAGCTCAAGGGCCCGACGGGCCTCGGCCGCGGCCAGATCAAGGTCGCCTCGGTCGGCGTGGGCGCGGGCCGCCAGGGCCAGGATGCGCGGGGCGTGGGCGCCCGCCAGGGGCGTGGCGCCGAACAGCTCTAGGGCGGCCTCGGCCTGGCCCGCGTCGAGCAGATCGCGCCCACGGGTCAC
>JAAXUL010001304.1 GCA_013336035.1 Chloroflexales bacterium | reverse complement strand
GGTTGGTGGCCTGCTCGCCCAGGTAGCTGATCTCGTCGTTGACCACTGGCCAGCCCGGGGCGGTGTTGCGCAGGATGCTCTGCTGGGCCCACACGTCGCCGAAGGTGGTGCTGCCGTTGCGCACGCCGTACTGCACCACCGCGTGGGTCGGCCAGGCCTGGCCCGCGAAGGCGAAGCGACCGCCGCCTGCCCCGCCGGTCTGGTTGTGGATCGAGAGCGCCCGGCGCAGGCCCTCAGTGTTGGTTCCGTAGGGATCCTCCTTCTGAACCAGCGCGCCGATCGTGTTCCAGTAGCTCATCGGCTTGCCGGTCGCTTCCCACTCGTTGGTCAGCGTCCAGATCACGTTGGGGAAGGCGGCGTAGCGGGCCAGGATCGTCCGCACATAGCGTTGGTCCTGGGCCAGGCTACCAAAGGCATGATCAGAGTCGGCGAAGAGGATCAGGTCGACGAGGAGGCTGCGGGCGGCGGCGGCGCTGACCACCTGATCAAGCGCCTGCCAGTAGGGCAGGTCGGGCCGGTCGTGGTCGTCGCCCACGAAGGGCGAGCGATACGGGAAGGGCGTCTGGCTGTCCCAAGGGTAGACTAGGGTGCGCACCTTGGTGATGCCGTGGGCCGCGCTGCCGTCGAGGAAGGCGCGATAGTCGCCGCCGCCCAGTGCGGTGCGGGCCAGGGTGTAGGCCGTGGTGCCGAGCATGAAGAAGGGCGCGCCGTCGTCGAAGGCGAAGTGTCGGCCATCGACCCGCAGGAAGCCATGCGAATCGGAGGCCGCCTTCGCCACACTGATCGTGCCGGACTGGCTCAGGCCGGGGTCGGCCGGCTCGCTGCCCGTCTGGTAGCTCCAGACGCCCGGCGCGGTCGGCGTGAAGCGCACCCGCCAGGTGTCGCCGCCGTCCCAGAACCCGGCGATGCTGATGCGCTGCCCGTCGGGGCCGCTGAAGGTCGCGCTGAGCTGCACGTCACGGTAGGGGTTGGCGGTTGGACGGGTCGCCTGGAGGGCGAGCTCCAGCGGCTCGTACTGCCTCCCGGCGTGCGCGGCCGAGCCCGGCACAGCCTCGTCGGCGAGCGCCAGGCGAAGGTCGTCAGCGTAGTGAATGCGGTCGTCGCTCTGCGGGGCGACGACGCTGATCACGGCGCTGCTCGCCTGCGGGCCGGTGGTGAAGGTGAGGCGGAGCGTCTCCCAGCCCTGCCCGCCGGTGGAGTGGGCGACCGTCGCGCCGCCGTAGTCGCTGATTTGGAGCAGGGTCGGCGAGCTGGCACGGGTGCTGCGGGCGAAGCCGCTCAGGGTGTAGGTCGTACTCGGCGTAAGGCCGGTCACCGTCTGGCGGATTGCGCCGCCGCCGCGGATGAGTACGCCGTAGCTGCCGCTGCGGGCGGCCTGGGCGTGCATATTGCCCACACCGGTGCCGAGCGCGTGGAAGCCCCAGCCGCGCCACTGGGCCTCGAAGTCGCCGTTGGCGAGCAGGTTCGCGGCCGATTGAAGGCGGGCGACGGCCTGGGCGCGGGGCGCACCACTCAGGCTGACGACGAGTAGGGCCAGGGCGAGCAGGATGGACGAGATCGGGCGGATACACATAGGTTCTTCTCCTTGGAAGCGTGTGGCCGCAGACGGGGCGGCCGGGGCAGGTGTGACAGCACGCGACGTGGCGTGGGAATGAATCGCGGGCTACCCCTGGTCCTCATCGGGGTAGGTAGTGTCAGCAGCGCTGGCGAGATTAGCGACGTCAGGTGCGACCTCGGCTGTTTCTGATGCTGGCGATGGGTCGCCTGCCTGTAGCGGGTCTTCCGCGCCGGCCTCCATCAGCCGTTCGACCTCGATGAAAGCCGCAGCAGACGTGCTAGGGATGGGGGGTGGCGGTGTCACGTTTTGGGGCTGGTCGTCCGCCGATGGCCCGGCCGCGATTGCGACCCGCTTGACCAGCACGCGCTGGGCGCGGCCGCCGGCGATCACGTAGCACTCGCCCGGCGGCAGGGTCTTCACCGCGTTGGGGTGGATCTTCAGCTCCTCGTCGAGGCCCAGATAGCCGTCGCCGGTGGCGAACGCGCGCGCCCCCTTGCCCATGCCGCGCTCGGAGAAGCCCACCCGCCGGGTGAAGCTCAGGCGCTGGCCGGCGCGGGGCAGCAGCTGGTCGGGGTCGCCGCAGCGGTGCAGGATGAGCGTCTCGGCCGCACCGAGGATGCGGTCGAAGCCCGCGCCCATGCCGGCGTAGCTCTGGCCGGTGACGATGATCGACGCGCCGTGGAATCGCACCATCTCGAACAGGCTGGCCGTGCCCGCGCCGCTGAAGGCAATCACGGGGTACTCGTCGATGATCAGCAGCACCCGCTCGCCGGCCGGCTTGCGCTTCGCGGCGTAGTGGGCGAAGTCCTCGATGAGATACCGCCCGAAGCTGGCGGTCTGATCCTTCAGGCTCAGGCAGATCGGAAGAGCGTCGT
>JAAXUL010001303.1 GCA_013336035.1 Chloroflexales bacterium | reverse complement strand
AGAAGTTGGCAACCGCGGCCTCGGCCTCGGCGCGGGGCATATGCTCGAGCACCTCGATGCAGACGATCAGGTCGAAGCGGCGGCCGAACGGCTCGGCCACCGAGCCGACCCGCACGTGCTCGCGCACTGACTCGTGGGCGCTCGCGATCGCGTACTCCGAGATATCCACGCCCGCGGCGTCCACGCCCCGAGCGCGCAGCTGCTCGACGAGCAGGCCGATCGCGCAGCCGGCGTCGAGGGCGCTGGCCGGCCCGATCTCGGCCACGATCCGCTCGGCGACCCCGCCGAAGAAGCGCAGCCAGCCCTCGTCGCGCCGGTAGGGCGAGCCGAGCCCCGTCTCATAGTAGTGGGCGTCAAACAGCTTCTGTACGTCTGGTGCGCTCATCTCAGCCTCGCCAGCGCCACTCGCCCGGCACCGCCATCAGCCCGTAGCGCTCGCTGGCCAGGCTGTGGACGACCAGGGGGTAGAGGCGGTCGTGCATATCGAACATGTGGGACTGGGTCTTGTCGACGACGGCCACGCTCACCTGGTAGCGCCCGGTGTTGAGCGGCAGGGCGGGGATGTGGTAGTCCACATGGCCCTCGCCCTCGACCAGGGGGATCGAGAAGTCGTCGAAGCCGGTGTTGGGCCCGACGAGCCAGGCCCCGCTCTCGTGGTGGATGCCGACGCCGAAGACCGGCTCGCGGACGCGGTCGTGGGCGGTGTAGCACATGCGGATGGTCAGCGGCTCGCCGGTGTGGAACACGGCCGGCTCGTCGCCGTTCCGGCCTAGCAGCTGGACGCGCGAGATCTCGACCTCGCGGGTGCCGCGGCGGAAGGCGCTGGCGCTCTCGTCGGGGGTGTGGCCCCGCTCGGCGGCGATGCGCTCCTGCTCCTTCTGGTTTACGTCGGCCAGGTAGGCGTCGATCACCGTGCCCGCGCCGCCGCTGGCCCGGGCGACGCCGTGGTCGAGCCAGACGGCCACGTCGCACAGGGCCCGCACGGTCTCGAGGGCGTGCGAGACGAAGATGATCGTCTTGCCCGCGCGCCGAAAGCCGTAGATGCGCTCCATGCATTTGCGCTGGAAGGCCTCGTCGCCGACGGCCAGGACCTCGTCGGTGATCAGGATGTCGGGGTCGACCGAGGTCGCGACGGCGAAGGCCAGGCGCGTGTACATGCCCGACGAGTAGTGCTTGATCTCGGTCTCGACGAAGGCGCCGATGTCGGCGAACTCGACGATCTCGGGCAGCTTGCGCTCCATCTCGCGGCGGCCGAGGCCCATGAGCGAGCCGT
Organism: Chloroflexales bacterium; assembly: GCA_013336035.1. Classification (GTDB taxonomy): domain Bacteria; phylum Chloroflexota; class Chloroflexia; order Chloroflexales; family Chloroflexaceae; genus CAIWXH01. Next base: position 1,160 of record JAAXUL010001303.1, on the reverse strand, counting down.
AGAGGAAGACGTTCTCGCGCCCGCTCAGCTCGGGGTGGAAGCCGCTGCCTAGCTCGAGCAGGGCGGCGATGCGCCCGCGCGTGCGCACATTGCCCGCGCTGGGCTCGAGGATGCGCGTGATCAGCTTGAGCGCGGTGCTCTTGCCGGCGCCGTTGTGGCCGACCAGCCCCAGGCTCTGCCCCTGCTCGACGCTGAAGCTGACCTCGCGCAGGGCCCAGAACTCTTCGCCGGGGGGGCGCCGCCGCACCATGCCGATCACCCGCTCCTGCACGGTCTTACGCTCATCCTTGTGCAGTATAAAGCGCTTGCTGACGTTGTTGAACTCGATGACTGGGGTCATAGCGCCTTATAGCTCCTCGCCGAAGCGCCGCGATATCTTCTGGAAGACCCAGTAGCCCGCCACAAGGATCAGCACCGCGGTCACGCTCACGCGCAGCACGCTGGTGAGCGCCGGCAGGCCGGGGGTGGGGATCTGGCCCACGGGCACCGCGGTGCCGTAGAGGATCTCCCGGTAGAACTCGATCAGCGAGGCCATCGGGTTGAGCCAGCGCACCAGCCGCACCGCCAGGCCGTCGCCGAGGGTGTCTAGCGGGTAGATCACCGGCGTCAGGAAGAACCAGATGTTCACCAGGATGCCCACCAGGTGCACGATGTCGCGGAAGAAGACCGCCACCGCGCCCAGCAGCAGGGCTGTGCCCGCCAGCATCACCGTCTGGATGATCACCAGCACCGGCAGGTAGGCGAAGGTCCAGGCGAAGTTGAGCCGCCCGAGGGCGAACAGCTGCACCGCCGCCATCACCAGGAACATCATCGGCAGCGAGAGCAGGAAGTTCAGCAGGCTCGAGAGCACCGAGACCAGGGGCAGCACCTCGCGCGGGAAGTAGACCTTCTTGACCAGGGCCGCGCCGTCGATCACGCTGCGCGTGCCGTTTGTCACCGCCTCGGCCGTGAAGTTCCAGGGCAGCAGGCCGACGATCACGAAGACCGGGAACTGGGCGATCCCGCCCGGCATCAGCACGCTGAAGACCACCACATAGACCAGCATCATCCCCAGCGGCGCCAGCTGCGTCCACAGGTAGCCGAGGGCGCTGCCCTTGTAGCGCGCCCGCAGGTCGCGCAGCACAAGGTTGCGGATCAGCTCGCGGTAGCCCCAGATCTCG
>JAAXUL010000042.1 GCA_013336035.1 Chloroflexales bacterium | reverse complement strand
ACATCCTGCTGCGGCGGGCCGCCCGCGTCGGGGTCAGCGACGTCTCGCCCCACGACTTCCGGCGCACCTACATCTCGCAGCTGCTCGACAGCGACACCGACATCGCCACCGCGCGCCAGCTCGCCGGCCACGCCAGCGTCGAGACCACCGCCCACTACGATCGCCGCGGCGACACGGCTCGCCAGCGCGCCGTCGAGAAGATCCACGTGCCCTACTTCCCCGTGGAGATCACGGGCCCGTAGGCAGGCCCGCCCCCACAATCCGGCGGGCCAGGGCGACCAGATCGAGGGGCTGGCGCTCTAGCAGCGCGCGGCCGGCCTGGAGCCGCGCCAGCAGCAGGGCGTACATCCGGCGGGCCGCGGCCTCGACGCGCCCGAGGCTGCGCAGCAGGCTCAGCGAGTCGACCGCGGCGCACCCTTCGCTCGGTAGTGGTGCGGTGTCAGATGGCTCCGGGTGGATCTCGTCGATACACCAGCCCAGGCGCCCGATCACCCCCGCGCGCAGAACGGAGTACAATAGGCGCGGCCGATCATACCGCCGCCGCATGCGTTTGTAGGGCACCAATGTGGCGAGCGGTTCATCCCAGGTGCCTGCCCGGCGTGCGCCCATGACCGACCAACCCCGCACCGTCTTGCTCATCGCCGCCCCCACGGCACACGCGTCACTCCGGGATGTACTCCGCACCACCCCATTCCAGGGCTATCGCCTCGCCGAGGCGAGCGGCGGGGCTGAGGGCCTGCGCCGCTGGCATAGCGAGCGCCCCGACTGTGTGCTGCTGGACGATCGCCTGCCGGATATGCCTGCGCGGGAGGTGCTGGCGGCCCTCGTCCAGGCGACCGGGGGCAACGCGCCCGTGGCCCTGCTGGCCAGCGGCGCTGACGCCGCGGTGGTGCTGGAGGCGCTCGAGCGCGGGGCCCAGGACTGCCTGGACAGCGATCACATAACCGCGTTCGAGCTGCAGCGGGCCATCGCCAACACGATCGCGAAGGTGCGCCTCCGCCGGGCGCGGCCACAGGCCGAGGCCAGCCTCGACGGCCCCGGGCACCCCGACCGGGCGACTGACCAGGTGCAGCGCCTGGCCCGCTATCAGCTGCTCTTCGCGCACATGCGCGATATCGTGCTCTTCGTCCGGCCCAACGGCCAACTGGTCGAGGCCAACCGCGCCGCGCTCACCGCCTACGGCTACGACCGGGCCACCCTCCTCAGCCTCACCATCTACGACCTGCGCGACCCGGCCACGGCGCCGCTGATCCTCCCGCAGCTGGCCCAGGCCGACCAGGACGGCATCCGCTTCGAGACGGTGCATCGCCGTCATGACGGCAGCACCTTCCCGGTCGAGGTGAGCTCGGTGGGCGCGGATATCGACGGAGAGCGGCTGTTGCTCAGCGTCGTCCGCGACATCAGCGCGCGCACGCGGATCGAGCAGGACCTGCGCGAGCGCGAGCAGTTCATCAGCGCCGTGCTCCACACCACGCCCAACCTGATCTACGTCCATGATCTAGTCAAGAACAAGACCATCTACCTCAACGACCAGATTGAGCGCTTGTTCGGCCACACGCTCGCCGAGGTGAAGGCGTTGGGCGACAATCTCTTCCTACACCTGGCCCACCCGCGCGATCTGCCCGGCCTGCGGGCCCACCTCGAGCGCCTGAGGCACGCGCCTGACGACGCGGTGCTGGCGCATGAGTTCCGCGCCCGCCACCACGACGGCACCTGGCACTGGCTGTCTAGCCACGATCGGGTCTTCGACCGTGACCACACTGGGGCGGCGCGAACAGTCCTGGGGATTGCCAGCGACAGCACCGCGCGCAAACAGGCCGAGGCGCGCCAGCACCTCTTCGAGCAGGTGGTGCTGAACATGAACGACGCCCTGCTGATCACCGAGGCCGAACCGATCGACGAGCCGGGCCCGCGCATTGTCTACGCCAACCCGGCCTTCACCCGCATGACCGGCTATGCGCTAGAGGAGGTGCTCGGCAAGAACCCGCGCTTCCTCCAGGGGCCCGACAGCGCGCGCGCCGAGCTGGACAAGCTGCGCACGGCGCTGAGGCGCTGGAAGTCGGCGCGCGTCGAGCTCGTCAACTACCACAAGGATGGCAGCGCGTTCAACGTCGAGTTCGACGTGGCCCCGGTGGCCGACGCCACCGGCTGGTACACCCACTGGATCTCGGTCCAGCGCGAAGTGACCGCGCGCAAGCGCGCCGAGGCCGAGCGGGCCGAGCTGCTCGCGCGGGCGCAGGCGGCCCGCGTGCAGGCCGAGGAGGCCGTGCAGGTCCGTGACCAGTTCCTCTCGATCGCCGCCCACGAGCTGAAGAACCCGCTCGCCGCGCTGCTCGGCAACGCGCAGCTGCTCGACCGCCGCACCGCCCAGAGCGGCGCGCTCTCCGAGCGCGAGCTGCGTATGGTGCAGGCCATCCGCGAGCAGGCCGGCCGGCTGAACGGGATGATCACCTCGCTGCTCGATGTCTCGCGGATCGAGATGGGCCAGCTGCCGATCAGCCGGGCACCCCTCGATCTGGCCGCACTGGTGAGCCGGATCGTTGAGGACCTGCGACCAACCCTCACGCGGCATACCCTGCGCTACAGCGGGCCGGTCGAGGCGCTGTTCCTCGCGGGCGACGCGTTGCGCTTAGAGCAGGTGCTGCAGAACCTGCTGGGCAACGCGATCAAGTACAGCCCCCAGGGCGGCGTGGTTACGGTCTCGGTGGAGCAGCGCGAGGCCTGGGGGTGCGTGGTCATCACCGACGAGGGCATTGGCATTCCCCCGGACGCCGTGCCCCACCTGTTCAAGCGCTTCTACCGCGCCGCCAACATCCAGAAGCACATTGCGGGCACCGGGGTGGGGCTCTACGTGGTCAAGGAGATAGTGGCCCGGCACGGCGGCGAGGTGCAGGTGCAGAGCACCGAGGGGGTCGGTAGTACCTTCACCGTGTGCCTGCGCATAGGAGCGCCCGCGCCGACGCTCACGACGGATGCGCCCTGAGCATCGGCGCCACCGGCTGGGCGCGGTGATCGACATTGAGCCAGGTATCATATGCATCGCCGTCTCCGTCGCTGGCAGGTCGGTGAGCACGACGCCGCCGAGATTCAGGATGCCCGTGTAGGTCGGCGGCGTCGCGGCCGGCAGGACGCTGGCGCGCGTGCGGCCGTGGATGCCGTCGGCGATACCGCCACCGATGATGAGCACGCGCTCCGCGTCTCCTGCTTTGCGCTCCATACAAACCTCCGCGACCGTGCTATTTATGCAACGTTGTGACTTGTATCTGCCAGGATGTTGCAAAGCAGACTGTAGCATGCTAGACTCGTGATGGTCAACCATCAATGGCGGGCAGACTGTCGTCTATGCGACAGGCGAGGCAAGAATGACGCAGAACCAGAGACCGATCGAAGATTTGCGGGTGCGCCGCACGCGCAAGCTGCTCATGCAGGCGCTGATCGACCTGACGATCGAGAAGGGGTTTGTGGCGCTGACCGTGCAGGAGATTGCCGATCGGGCGATGGTCAACCGGGCGACGTTTTACCGCCACTACCTCGACAAGTACGACCTGCTCGACAAGTATATGGACGAGGTCTACGCGCTGACAGAGTCCCAGGCAGCCCTATCGTCGTCGCACGTGCAGGGTGCGGAATCCGGCACCCCAACGGTCGGGCTGGTCACGATGCTGACGTATGTGCAGCGCCACGCCGACTTCTACCGCGTGATGCTCGGGGAGCAGGGCGATCCGACCTTTGTCCAGCGCATTCGGCAGTACAGCGAGCAGCGGCTGCGCAGCCTCTTGCCGGAGAGCGGCGCGCCTTTGAAGCCGGGCAGCCCGCCCCGTGAGCTGTGCCTCAGCTACCTCGCGCACGCCGGGGTCGGGGTGCTGACCTGGTGGCTGCACGCGGAGCAGGCGCACCCAGCCGAGCAGGTTGCGGCCTGGCTCACCCAGCTCAACCAGCAGACCATTGACGATGTGCTGGGCGACACGGCGCGCCCCACCCCGTGAGCACGCCGCTTGCCCCAGACGCCGAGCACCAGCGACGGCGCGGCCGTGAGCGGCGCCTCCAGCGGCATCGGCCACGACGCTGCTGGAGGCGCTGGACGCTCGCGGGGGTGCTGCCGGCGCCGGGCTCGCTGGTGCCGCGATCGCTTGACACCCCCCGCGGTGCTGCTACACTACGAGAATACAAATATGTAAATACTTGAACACTCCCACCACCCTGGCTTGTCCGGAGGTACTATGAATCAGCCCCTGCACCGCTTCAAGGCGGAGTTCTTCAAAGCCCTCGGCCACCCGGCACGCCTGGTCATCCTCGAGCAGCTCCGCGGTGGCGAGCGCAGCGTGCAGGAGCTCCAGATCGCCCTGGAGATGGACCAGTCTAGCGTCTCGCAGCAGCTCGCGGTCCTGCGCAATAAGAACATCGTCGACTCGCGGAAAGAGGGCTCCACTGTCTACTACCACGTGCGCGACGCGATGGTCTTTCAGCTCCTCGAGGTCGCCCGCACGATCTTCAACAACCACCTGATTGACACCCAGGCGATGCTCGCCCAGCTCGGAGAGGAGGCCCCCGAGCCGGCGGGGCGCAAGTAAGGGGTGCCCGTTAGAGGTCATTCCCTGAGTAGGACTGGTTAAACGATTTGTTGCAGAGCGGGAAGTCCGGCACGATGTTCTTCTGCAGCGCCAGCGCCAGCGGCTGCCAGTTCACGAACGACGGGTCCTTGATCTTCACCCGGGAGAGCGCGCCCGTCGCGTCGGCCATCACCCAATGGATGATCGCGCCGCGCCAGCCTTCGACCATGCCGAAGGCCGGGACATACGCGGGCAACGGCTCGAGCTGGGCCGCCAGCGGCCCCTCCGGTATGATCGCAAGGATATACGTGATCAGGCGCACCGCCTCGCGCGCTTCGGCAATGCGCACTAGCGTCCGCGCGTGGACATCGCCCGCAGTCTGCACCGCCACCTGGACCGCGAGCTGCCCATAGGCGGCGAAGGGGTGATCGCGTCGCACATCGTGATCGATCCCGGAGGCCCGCCCGACATAGCCAAGCGCCCCGTGGTCCGCCGCGACCTGGTGGTCGAGACAGCCGGTGCCCACGAGGCGATCCAGCAGCATCGTGGTGCCCAGGCTAATTTCGACGACCTCATCAAAGTCGTCGCGGATCGCCGCAAGCTCCGCGCCCAGGTCGTCCGGCAGACGCACGTGCGCCTGGACACCGCCGGGCATCACCCCATCGCGCAGCAGGCGGCTCCCCGTGATCCGCTTGTTCAGCCGCAGCACCCGCTCGCGGAGCCGCAGGCAGTGCGCGTGCGCGACCGCGAACCCCGTATCGTTACAGATCGCCCCGACATCGGCGATATGGTTATAGAGCCGCTCCAGCTCCAGCAGCACGACGCGGAGATAGCGCCCACGCTCTGGCACACTCACCCCGCCCAGGCGCTCGATCGCCTCGCAGTAGGCCATGGCGTGGCCGACCGTGGTGTCGCCCGAGATGCGCTCGGCCAGCGCGAGCCCCGCGAGCGGCGCGCGCCCCTCGAAGAGCTTCTCGGTGCCCTTATGGGTGTAGTACAGGCGCTCCTTCATCATCAGGATCGTCTCGCCCACGACGCTGAAGCGAAAATGCCCCGGCTCGATAATGCCGGCGTGGACGGGCCCGACGGGGATCTCGTAGACGCCCTCGCCCGTCACCGGGGCGAATGGGAAAGGCGTGCCATCATCGTCGAAGGCCTCCGGGGGCACGGCATCTTTGCGCAGCGGAAAATAGTCTGCCGGCCAGAAGGCGTGGCGCACCAGCGGGCGGGGGTCCGGGTGATCGAGCGCCACGATGCCGAACATATCGAAGATCTCGCGCTCGAATCGTGAGGCCGGATAGGAGTAGGTCGCCAGCGACACCAGGGTCGCGTCATCCGCCGGCACCTCCACCGTCACATGGGCAAACCAGTTCTCGCGCCGGCAGGCGAAGAGGTAGACGACCTCAAAGCGCCCCTGGTCAGCGCGGCGATCATTGGCGACCATCAGGGTGAGCTCGGCCTGGAACTCGTCGCGCAGCATCTGCGCCAGACTCACCACCTCAGGCCGCGCGACGCGCAGGTGCATCTCGTTCCCGCGCACGAGGTGAAACTCCTGAGCCCATCCGCCCAGGAGATGCAGGGCGAGGGTTGGGCGCGTCATGTGGCTCATGGTGTCAGAACCTCCACGCTACGGCCAATCAGATCAGTGAGGGGCGCGGGCAGGGCCAGGCCCAGCACCACCAGGACCAGCAGGCTGAGCGCCAGGGGGACAAGCTGCCAGCCCGCGCTCTGCACGGCGACCACGCCGGGGGACACCGGCCCGTAGAGCATCCGGTTGACGTGGCTGATGATCGCGGCAAAGGCGATCAGGAGGAGCAGGAGCACGCCGATCATCAGCCACGCATAGCCCTGCGCGAAGCCAGCGCGAAACAGCGCGTACTCGCTCAGGAAGATGCCGAATGGCGGCAGCCCGATCAGCGCGAAGAGCGCGGCCGTAAAGAGGCCAGCCGTCCAGGGCATGGCGCGCCCCAGGCCGCCGATCTCCGCGATCCGGGTCGTCCCGTACATGCGCTCGACCCGCTCGACCAGAAAGAATAGCAGCGCCTTCGCCGCAGTGTGATTGACCAGGTGCAGCAGCGCGGCGGCGAGGCCCAGCGGCCCCAGGCCGAGCCCGAGGCAGATCAGCCCGGTGTGCTCGATCGACGAGTAGGCGAGCATCCGCTTCACGTAGCGCACCAGCACCAGGCTGAAGGCGGCGATCACCAGCGAGATGAGCCCGAGGGCGATCAGCAGCGTGTCCGCGTAGGCGGGGCCGGCCACGGCGTCGATGATGGCTTTCCAGCGCATAATGGCGTAGATCGCGACCGCGAAGAGGGCCGAGGACATGATCGCCCCCAGCGGCGCCGGGGCCTCGCCATAGGCGTCCGGCTTCCACGCATGCATGGGCGCGATCCCGGCCTTGGTGCCATACCCGACCAGCAGAAAGGCGAAGGCGAGCCGCATAACTTCGGGGTGCAGGCTTGGCGCGGCCTCACGGAGCACGGTCCAGTTCAGGGCGTGCTCACTGCGCCCGACGAGGGTGACGAAATCCACATAGCTCAGCACGGTGCCGACAAAGGCCAGCGCGATGCCGACCGAGCCAATCAGCAGATACTTCCACGAGGCCTCGACCGAGGCCGGGGTCAGCGTGAGCGGGAGCAGCAGCGCCGAGGTGATCGTCGTCGCCTCAATCGCGATCCAGAGCACACCGACATTATTGGCCGCTACCGCGAGCAGCATCGTAAAGACGAGCAGATTGACGATCATGTGATAGCGGCGCAGCCGGGTCGCGTCGTAGCGTGAGCTACGCTCGAGCCCCGGGCTTAGCAGCAGGGCGAGGGCCGCCGCACCGCTCACGCAGATCGCGAGCAAGGCCGAGAGGCTGTCGATCCGCAGGACGGCCCCCGGCCCGAACGTCTGCGCCGGGTCGCCGGCGAGCGCAGCCGTGCCAAACCCGAGGGCCGCGCCGAGCGGGGCCAGCGCCAGCGCCGCGTTCACCCGGCCGACCAGGGGGCGGTAGGGCCGAACGATCGCCGCGAGGGCGGCCCCCAGCAAGGGGGGGAGGAGCAGCGCAAAAAAGAGCATATTAGTGCTTCAGCTGATTCAGCTGCTCCACATCGAGCGACTCAAACGTGGTGCGGATGTGATAGACGAAGATCTGCATCACCAGCAGCCCCAACAGCACGTCGAGAAAGACGCCCAGCTCGACCACCAGGGGGATGCCGAACGTGCCGAGCAGGGCCAGCAGCGCGGCCCCGTTCTCGAGCATCAAGAAGCCGACAATCTGGGCGAGGGCCTGCTTCCGGGTCACGACGACGAGCAGGCCCAGGAAGATCAGCCCCATCGCCAGCGGGAGCCCGCCGCGCGTGGGCAGCCGGCTGACCTCCACCAGCGGCCAGGTGGCGGCATAGGCGAGCAGTATGAGCGCGCCGGCGAGCAGGATCGAGGTCGCGACATTCACATACGGCCGCAGCTCGCGATCCGCCCCAACATCACGCTCGAGCCGCAGCAGATACCAGGGCATCACCACGACTTTCAGGCCGCACAGCACAGCGGCGACGATATAGAGCTCGCGGTCGTCGGTGGCATAGCCGACCAGCGCGAAGAGCGCGACCAGGGCCACGGACTGGTAGCGGAAGGCGGAGATATGCGCCCGCGGGCTGCGCCGCCAGAGCAGGGCGAAGCCGAAAAACAGCGTGACGCTGGCCCCAAAGGTGGCGAGCTGGGCAAAGGTGGTCTCGCTCATAGCAGCATATGCCTTCGCATGAGAGCGGCGGCGTTAGACACGCGCAAATGATGCGGTCACGGCCAGCAGCCCGAGCACGAACGAGACGGCGAGCAGCTCGGGGACACGAAACAGCCGCAGCTTCGCGATCCGCGTCTCCAGCACGGCCAGGATCGTCGCCAGCAGCGCCAGCTTGGCCAGCAGCGCGATGCCGGCCAGCGCCAGCGCCGCCGGGTCGGCCGTCGTCGCGATGCCCCAGGGCACAAACAGGTTGGTCAGCAGCGTGAAGAGAATAAGCAGCTTCAGCCAGGAGGCCCACTCGATGAGCGCCAGGTAGCGCCCCGAGTACTCCAGGATCATCGCCTCGTGGATCATGGTCAGCTCCAGGTGGGTCCCCGGGTTATCGACCGGCAGGCGCCCCGCCTCGGCCAGCATCACCACAAAGAGCGCGGCGAACGCCAGCAGGTGGCTGGGGCTGGCGGCCAGCCCCGGGCTGCGCAGCGTCTGCAGCACGATCTGCCCGAGGTTGGTCGAGCCGGCCCCAATCGCCAGGCCAAAGATCGCCAGGGCCACCGTCGGCTCCGCCAGGGCGGCGATCGTCATCTCGCGGCTGGCGCCCATCCCGCCAAAGGCGGTGCCGGGGTCCAGCCCGGCCAGCGCCAGGAAGAAGGTGCCAAGCAGGAGCAGATACACGACGACCAGCAGGTCGCCGGCGCCGTCGAACGCTGCCGGCGCGATCAGCAGCGGCAGGAGCGCCGTGATAACCAGCGCGCTCGCGAACACGATGTACGGCGTGACGCGAAACAGCCACGAGGCGGAGTGCGCGACCACCACCTCTTTGCCAAAGAGCTTGCGCAGCTCGGCGTACGGCTGCCAGGGCGGCGGGCCGCGCCGGCTCTGGAGCCGGGCTTTCAGCCAGCGAATGCTGCCGATCAGCCCCGGCGCGAGCGCGAGCGCCACGAGCGGCTGGAGCAACGTAATGAGGTACCTGTCCACGACGTCTTCCTGTCTGGAGCGTATGCCGCAGGCGGCGGGCATCCGTGTGGGGCCGATCAGGGCCACTGTGCGGCCAGCACCAGCACGGCCAGCGCAAGCGTGATGTACAACAAATAGGCGTGCAGCGAGCCGGACTGCAGGCGCCGGATCTGGCGCGAGCCGCCCTCGATCAGGCGCAGCAGCGGCGCGTAGATGCGGCGCTCGATCAGCTGCGTGACGGCGCTCTCGTAGCTCATCGCCTGAATGAAATAGCGCGACTCCGGGTGCGAGTCGACCGTCACATCCTCACGGGGGCGATACAGCTCAGCAAAGATCCGGCGCAGCGGCTCGGCAAACGAGGTGGCGGTATACTCCATGCGTGCGGTGTGGCCAATGCGGCCGCACCCCCACGCGTCATTGCGCCGCAGCCGGCGGTTGACCCCGGCGACGCGCAGCCCGAGCAGGGTCAGCCCGAGCATCAGCGCCAGGGCGAGGGCGACAAGGGGCGCGGCGACCTGTCCGACCAGCCCTGGGGTCTGGACCGCGAGCCCGTTGGTGAGCGGCGGCGCCACCGCCGGCAGCCCGCCCATCCCAGCGAGCGCGGCGCCGAGCAGCGGGACCACCAGGAATGGCGCCAGGCCCAGCCCGATACAGGCCAGGGCCAGCAGCCCCATGCCGAGCAGCATTGGCCAGGGCGCCTCGCGCGCCTGGGCGGCCTCCTCGGAGCGCGGCAGGGCCAGGAAGGTGATCCCAAAGGCCTTCACAAAGCACGCCGCCGCGAGCCCGCTGGTCAGCGCGAGCATCGCGACCGCGATCGGCATCCCCAGGGTGACGCTGAGCGCCGGCACGCTGAAGCCGCCCAAGAGGGTCTGGAACACCAGCCACTCGGACGCGAAGCCATTCAGCGGCGGGAGCGCGGAGATGGCGGCCGAGCCGATCAGGAAGCTGCCGGCAGTCCAGGGCATCGGCTTGATGAGGCCCCCGAGCTCCTCCATATTGCGCGTGTGGGTCGCCTGAAGCACGGCGCCGGCGCCGAGAAAGAGCAGGCCCTTGAAGGCCGCGTGGTTGATCGTGTGGTAGAGCCCGGCAATGATGCCCAGGATGGCGAGGTCCATGCGCCCGAAGCTGCGAAAGAACAGCCCGGCGCCGACCCCGATCAAGATGATGCCGATATTCTCGACCGAGTGATAGGCCAGGAGGCGCTTCAGGTCGTGCTCCATCAGGGCATAGAGCACGCCGAGGAGCGCCGACACGGCGCCGAGCGCCAGCACCGTCGCGCCCCACCAGGCCGGCCCCTCCCCGAGCAGGTCGAGCAGCACGCGGACGAGCCCGTAGATGCCCATCTTGATCACGACCCCAGACATCAGCGCGGAGACGTGGCTCGGCGCGACCGGGTGGGCCAGCGGAAGCCAGACGTGGAGCGGCACAATGCCGGCCTTGGAGCCGAAGCCGAAGAGCGCGAGCGCGAAGATCCCGGTCCGCAGCGCTGGGTCAAGGGCCGGCGCAGCCGCGCGCATCGCGCTGAATGAGGCGCTCAGATCGCCGCCGGCGAGCAGCAGGAACATGGCGACCAGGGCCGCAAAGCCGGCGTGGGTCATCACAATGTACCAGAGCGCGGCCCGCGCCGTCTCAGGCTGGTCATGCTCGGTCAGCACCAGGAGGTACGCGCCGAGGGACATGAGCTCCCAGCTCAGCAGGAAGGTCAGCGCGTTATCGGCGAGGAGCTGGAGGCTGAGCGCGAACAGCAGCAGGTTGAGCAGCGCGCCGAGGCGGCGCAGCGAGTAGCGACCGGCATAGTGGGCGCTATAGCTCGCGCCATAGAGCGCCGCTGGGATGCCCACCATGCCGACGACCAGCAGAAAGAAGCCGCTCAGCCCATCGAGACGCAGGGCCAGGCCGGTCAGCGGCAGCACCGCGCGCAGCGTGGCCGACCAGGGCTGTCCGGCCAGCAGCGCGACCAGGCCGAGGGCCGCCCCGGCCCCGGCACCGCTCATCGCCCCAAGCGCGGCCAGCCAGCGTCCGTAAGCGGTAGTGCCGCCCAGGAGCGCGGCCAGGGCGCCGACGGCGTAGCCGCCGATCATTACTGCCACCAGGATCGTCATGCTCTCCATTGTCTCTCTCGTGCAACCTGGTCATACGCAATGAAGCCACCCGTCGCGACGAAACAAGACCAGCGCTCAGCGCGTTGGCCAGCGGTCGAGCGCCGTGAGTATCCCGCGCATAATCACGAATGGCTCCGGGGGGCAGCCGGCGACAAAGACGTCGACCGGGATCACCTGATCCACACTGCCAGCGACCGCGTAGCTCCCGGCGAAGACCCCACAGGTTCGCGCGCAATCACCGACGGCCACAACCAGCTTCGGATCGGGCGTCGCCTCATAGGTCTTGCGCAGCGGCACGAGCATATTGCGGGTCACCGGCCCGGTCACCAGCAGGAGATCCGCGTGGCGCGGCGAGGCGACCACGTGCATGCCATACTGCTCCATATCGTAGATGGGGCCGGTCAGCGCCGCGATCTCGAGCTCGCAGCCATTGCACGAGCCCGCGTCAACCTGGCGGATCGCCAGGGCGCGGCCGAGCAGCCGTTGCACACGGGCATTGATGGCCCGCGCCACCTCGATCTCCGCCGCATCATCCGGCGGAAGCGCCTCGGTGACGATCCCGGTGCGCGCAATCTTGCGAAACAGCGTTGGCATAACGACCCCGATCATACTGGATCGCACCCTGCGATAGGCGGGCCAGACACCTGAAAGGCTCGCGCTTTACATAAGCGCGAGCCTTTCCTGGGCCGACGAGGTTAGCTGACGGGTTCGGGCAGAAAGGTTGCCCGGGCTGTCAGACAGCCTTCACCCCGTAGAGTGGGTCCCCCGCGCTCACGTGAAGAGCTTAGGCCAATCAATTAGGTTGGTACGCCAGAGCGCCGGCAATCGTGCAGCACCGCACGCGTTCAAGTGAGCGATCACGCGACCCGCAGACGTTGGCGTAGAGCGATAAGTATAAAAATCAAAATATTTGTATATTGTAATAATATCACTATGCACACAGCCTGTCAAGGCCGCTCGCCCCGCAGAAGGGCGCCAAGAAGGCCCTGAACCGGGCTCCGTGACACCATAGGTCGGTGTACAACATGAGCACACAGGGAACCGCCGCAGCGCTGCCGATCCATGCCCGCACCGAGCCGCACCCGTCGTCATGCCACGCGCCGCAGTCGCCGACACCCATGCCTGTCGGGGCAGCTACTGGACATAGAAGGCAATCCCGCGCGCGACCCCACTCTCGACACCCTGGATGGTCACTACCCACGCGCCGCGGGGGGCATTGTCTGGCGCGCGCCAGCTGATGTCCACGCGCCCTTCGCTGTCGGCCGTGATACTCTGGCTGAAGGTGGCGAAGATGGTACCGTCCGGCGCGGTGAACCAGTAGCTAACTCGCTCGCGGCGGTCGAAGCCGACGGCAGCGAAACGGAAGGTGCTCCCCGCCGGGCCGGACTCAGGCGCTGCCCAGGCCTGGCGCTCGGCGCTCTCCGCCGGGCGGCCGGCCACCTCGAAATACGCCACTGCCGGCGTGTGGCTGGTGTCGCCGTAGGCAGTGATCGCCCAGGTGCCGCCAATGGCGCCGGCCGGGACGCGGAACGAGACCTGGGCGCGGCCGAGGTCGTTGGCGAAGGCGTAGTCACTGCTGAACACGGCCTGGTCCGGCGCGGTGGCCCAGACGGCGATGCGCTCCTTGGGGGTGAAGCCCTCGGCAGAGAACGTGATGAAGTCCCCGGCGGTCACGCCGGGCGCATTGGGGGTGAGACTAGGTCCTGCGGCACGTGCAGAGGGGGAGGTGAGCAGCGCGGCCGCCAGGAGCGCCAGCAGGCAGAGGCTACGTGCAATCCACATCGCGTACCTCCAGACATATTAGGCCGCCAAGCACGCCGCCCGCGGCCCACATGCGTATGCTAATTCTAGCACGCGCCTCGGCCCAGGCGGACGCCGCTGGCGTGCCCATACGGCGCAATGTGAAGCGTGCCTCGTACGATGGTCCCCGCGCATGGACCGTCAATTTCGACGGAACACCACGACGCTCCACTTCGGGAGATTGATGTAGATCTGACCATCGGCCTGGGTCCAGGGCTCGTGGAAGGCGTTGCCGGCGCCGTCCCATCCGCCAAACGCCGCGTCCTGCGTGCAGAGTATCTGCGTCCACTGGCCGTTGTAGCCACCTGTCCGGACGCCGTAGCTGAGGCCGGTGAAATTCTGCTCACTCAGATTCACTATGATCAGCACCGTGTTGTCACAGAGCTGCCGGATGAAGCCGAGCACCTGGTTCGTATGATCCTCATGCGGGATGCTCAGGGATTCGGCGCGCAACGCCGGGTTCTGCCAGCGGATCGCGTTACAGGCCGTGACGAGCCGGCGCATCTCCATACCGATCGGATCGCCGGCAATGCTCCAGTTGAAGCGATGGTCCCCCCGATCATCCGCGCCGTCATGCCAGTAGCCCCAGGAGACGTGGGGCGAGGCCATGTGGCACTCCGAGCCCATAAACATTAGCGGCGTGCCGGGGATCGTGACATTCAGCGCCCAGGCCAGCCGGCACTTGGCCCGCGCGGTCCAGTCCTCGCGGCCGCCAAGCTGGTCGACGAAATAGCGGTGCCGTCGGTCCCAGTTGGTCAGCCCATCTTCCGCGTCGCCGCTCTTCTGGTCGCCCACATCATCATGGGATCCCAGCGTGTACTTCACCAGGTTCCAGGCGTAGTCGTAGCCGTCCCAGCCAAGGAAGCCCTTGACCTTGTTGAGCGGCTCCTGGCCGGCGAGCGCCCGCTGGCACTCGTGGTGTGAGTCGGCATCCCATGTGGCGCAGAATTGACCGGTCTTAACAATCCAGGGATGGTCTGGCAAATGCTCGGCGATGAGGTACTTGTCGGGAAAATCGCGTCGAAGCCGATCGACCACCAGCCTCAGATGCTCGCCGTTGATCTGCGTCGTCACGTCAAACCGCAGCCCGTCGGCGTGATAGTCCTCGAAGAACATGCGGGCATTCTGGTAGTAGAAGTCCTCCACCTCCCGCTTCCACCAGGCCGGGCCGCGGCCCCAATCGGTCATCTGGCCGCCCTCAAAGTAGATGCCGCCCTCGGGCGCGTAGCCGTCGAACTCCCACAGCACGTTGTCGCCAGGGCCGGCATGGTTATAGACCACGTCGAAGATGACGGCCAGGCCTTGGCGATGGGCGGCATCCACAAAATGCGCCAGGTTGTGCGGCGAGCCGTAGGACGACTCGGGCGCAAACAACGAGGCCGGGTTATAGCCCCACGAGCGATCCAGGGCGAACTCGTGGACGGGTAGCGGCTCGATGCAGTTGAAGCCCAGCTCCCGGATGTAGGAGAGCTTGCTCTCGATATCCTGGAAGGTTGTCCAGGGCTTGTCGAAGTCGTCGTTGCGGCCAGCGAAGGTACCGATATGGAGCTGGTAGATGATGAAGTTCTCAAACCGGGGTGTCTCGAACGGCGCCCAGGGGAACGGTTCGGCGTCCAGCACGACCGAGCCGTTGCGGTCGCTGGGGTCCCACCGGGTCAGATCGGAGCTGATAACGTCGCGTGCCGCAGGATCGAGCTGCTCAAAAACGCCACAGTCGGGATTGTCGATCCGGTAGCGGTAGAGCTGCGATGCCTGAACGCCAGGGACCGTCGCACTCCAGTAGTCACCACACCTGGTCAGCTCCTGCTCGATCGCCGCGTCGTCGACCTCCCAGTACGGCCCGTTCTGAATCACGACAGACACCTTCTGGGCATGCGGCGCCCAGACTCGGAAGAAGCAACCGTCCGCAGTGAGCCTCGATCCAATGCGCTCGTCCAGGTTCATAGTGTGTCCCCTCAGTGCGTGCCAGAGACTTTTCTAGCGGGGTGGGTAGAGAATGCAGGCGACCCTCTGTGGCCACCTCAGAATTGAACGCGGGGCGATGCTTCTGTTCGAGTCTTAATGCTAGGCATGTTTCACATGCACATTACTATTTCGGGGAGGCGCGGAGGTTGGCCCTCGACCGTATTCTGATGCCAAGCTTTCACGGTTCGGAGGGCGCCCGTAGGATCTGCCAGCGACGTTATCAACGCTTAGGCGTATTATGATAGCTTATGAGAGTTGAGTGGCGGCGCTGCACGGAGTCACCCATCTGGGTGATGCCTTTGTGCGCGCGCGATGCTACACTCGACCTGCTATTCCAGGAGGAGGGTATGCCTCGTACTGTGACCATCGCTGCCGTGCAAATGGATGCCAATCCCGCCCCCACAAGCGAGCGGCTCGCTCGCGCGCGGCGGCTGGTGCACAACGCGGCCACCGCCGGCGCCCAGCTGGTTGTGCTCCCCGAGCTGTTCAACACCGGCTACGCCTACGCCGAAACGAACTTCGCCAACGCCGAGACCCTGGACGGCCCGACCATCGCCTGGCTGCGCGCGACCGCGGCCGAGCTGGGCATCCACCTGGCCGGGACGCTGCTGCTGCGCGATAGCGCTTCGCGCCGGCGCGAGCGTCATCAGCGCGACATCTTCAACGCCCTGTTGCTCGTCGCCCCGGATGGGCGCATGTGGCGCTACGACAAGCGCTACCCCTGCGCCTGGGAGCGCGGCTACTTTCGCCCCGGGCGGCGCGACGGGATCGCCCAGACCGACCTCGGCGCCATCGGGATGCTGATCTGCTGGGACAGCGCCCACCGGAACCTGTGGCGCGCCTTCGCAGGCCAGGTCGATCTGGTGCTGATTAGCAGCTGCCCCCCGGAGCTCACGCAGCCCACCTACCACTTTCCGAACGGGGCCCGGCTGACCTTCGACGACCTCGGCCCACTCCTGGGCCGGATGCGAGGCGGAGAGACGCAAGTCTTCGGCGAGATGATCAACGCACAGAGCGCCTGGCTGGGCGTCCCCGCCGTCAACACGGTCGGCGCCGGGCGCATCACCACGGCCATCCCCAACGGCCTCGCCACACTACTCGCCTTCCTGCCCCTGGCGCCCGCCTTCGCGCCGTACCTGCCCCAGGCCCGGCAGCTCCAGATGAGCTGTGATCTTGCGCCGGGATGCAAGGTGGTGTCGGCGACGGGCGCAGTGCTGGCCGAGGTGCCGGCCGGGGCGAGCGACGCCTTCACAGTCGCCACGGTGCCCATACCAGAGGCGCGGCCGCGCCCGCAGGCGGCCCAGCCCCGCTCGCCCGTGCCCTGGCTCTCCTACCTCTCCGCCGACGTGATCCTCCCGTGGCTCACGATCCCGGTCTACCGCCGCGGGGCCCGCCGCGCCTGGGGACCGCAGATCGCGCCGCCGGGGCGAGGAAGGTGGCTGGCCCTGGCCGGGCTCGGCCTGCTGGGAATGGTGGTGGGCCTGGCCCACCGCGCGATCGAGCGGCGATCGCGCTAAGATGCGCCGCGACGACCCAAGTCGCGGCTGGGCACGCCGATGCTGGCGCTCGCCGCCGTGGCCGACCGGATCTTCACCGTGGCCGAGTCTTCCTCTTTTCCACACCCAGCATATACTCGGGACAGCGCTGCCGACACCCTCGCTGGATCACCCAAGGAGCCCTATCATGGCCACCTCCCCCACACCGGTTGTCCTGCTCACAGGCGCCTCGGCCGGGCTGGGCCGCGCCACCGCCGAGCTACTGGCCGCCAACGGCTTCCGCGTCTTTGGCACCAGCCGCACGCCACAGCCTGATCCCTCCCGCCCCTATGTCATGTTGCCGCTCGACGTGCGCAGCGACGAGTCGGTCCAGGCATGTATTCAGAGGCTGCTGGCCCAGGCTGGGCGGATCGATGTGCTGATCAACAACGCCGGCTTCGGCCTCACCGGCGCCCTGGAGGAGGCGTCGCTCGACCAGGTCAAGGGCCTATTCGAGACCAACTTCTTCGGGGCAGTGCGCATGGTCAACGCCGTGCTGCCGACCATGCGCCGGCAGCACGGCGGCAGCATCGTCAACATCAGCTCCATCGCCGGCATCGCCGCCTCCCCCTTCCTGGGCTTCTACAGCGCCAGCAAGCACGCCCTCGAGGGCTACAGCGAGGCCCTGCGCCACGAGGTGAAAGCCTTCAACATTCGCGTGGCCCTGATCGAGCCCGGGTTTTTCCCGAGCGACTTCGTCCAGGCGACCCAGGGGCCGGACCGGACGATCGCCGAGTACGCCGCGCCGGGCCGCCGCGCGAGCGCCGTCATTGACCACGCGGTCGCGACCGGCGCCGACCCCCACGACATCGCGCGGCTGATCCTCGGCGTCCTGCGCAGCCGCGCCCCCCGCCTGCGCCATCTGGTCGGGGCTGACGCGCGGCTATTCGCGCTGGCCAGACGCCTGGAGCCCGAGCCGCTGTTCGAGCAGCAGGCCCGCTGGACGTTCCGGCTCGATGACCGTCCGCTGGTCGAGGCCCTATCGGCGGCCTTGCTGCGCCTGCTCGGCGTGTGGCGCCCGCGCCGCGCCAGATGACCCATCTATGGCGCCCTGCGCGCGGGCCGCTAGTGGGTCGCCACAGGTAGTGGCGGCTGCCCGTGCTGTGTAGGCAGCCCGCCTGGTCTTGCGCATGGTGTGCTGAGATGGGCCGCCGGTACGGCCCAGGCTGCACGCACCAGCGCGATCACACCGCCCGATCCAGCGCCATATCTTCCAGCGAAACCGGGTCGTCGCGCGGCTCCAGGTGTGTGAACACGGTGGTGCTGGGCAGGGTGTGGCGGATGGCGCGCTCGACCTCCTCTGCCAGCGTGTGGCCCTGCTGGACAGTCCAGCTGTCTGGGACCAGGAGGTGGAACGAGACAAAGCGCCGCGCCGCAGCCTGGCGCGTACGGAGGGCGTGGTAGCAGACCCCACGGTCGGCGAAGCTGTCGAGCACCCCACGCACCTGCGCGAGCTCCTCCTTTGGCAGGGCCGTGTCCATCAGGCCCAAGGCCGAGCGGCGCACCAGCGTGACGCCCGACCAGACGATGTTGGCCGCCACGATCAAGGCAACCGCCGGGTCGAGTCGCTCCCAGCCGGTGAGCGAGACCAGGCCGACGCCGACCAGGACGCCCGCGGAGGTCCAGACGTCGGTCATGAGATGGTGGGCGTCGGCCTCCAGCGTGATCGAGCAGTGCCGTTTCCCGGCGCCGCGCAGGACGCGGGCGACGCCGAAGTTCACGGCCGAGGCGACGAGCGAGACCGCGATGCCCAGGCCGGGCTGCTCAATGGGCTGAGGGTCCCGCAGGCGGCCCCAGGCGGCCCAGCCGATGCTGGCGGCGGCCACGAGGATGAGCAGCCCTTCGACGGCGCTCGCGAAGTACTCGGCCTTACTGTGCCCGTAGGCGTGGTCCTCGTCCGCCGGGCGGGCGGCAATGGTGAGCATGGCCAGAGCCATGAGGGCCGCGGCGAGGTTCACCAGCGACTCGAGGGCGTCGGAGAGTAGGCCGACCGAGCCAGTGAGCCCATAGGCAGCCATTTTGAGGCCGATGGTTATCACCGCCGCCGCGATCGAGAGCCAGGCGAAGCGTACGAGCGATGTGCGCTGCATCTGCGTGCTCGTCGCGCACGCTGGCGCGCGACAAGGATAGACACGTATGCCATATGGCCTGTCATGTAAACCACATGGAGCGATTGTATCCTTCGCGGTGCGCTTTTGGCAATACTATCACCAATGTTGATTCACCCGCGCAATCCCTTTGAGCCATGCCAAAATCATACGTACGCAACGGGGCGACCTGCTTTTTTAAGGGCATACAAGGAACCGCCCCTAGGCCATCACCTGGCTTCCGTACTGCGCCACACCGCTATCGCAGCACGATTGGGAGGAAAGTCTGGCGCCCGACGCGAATCTCGCCCTGCATCGATGGGTGAAAGGCGCAGTAGTAGGGGTAGATCCCGGGCTGGGCAAAGACGTGCTGAAACGTGCTGCTTGGCGCAAGTGCTCCCGAGGCCCACACCCCGCTAGCGCTGGTTGTGGTGTGATCCCTCTTCTGTCAGTCTGGTCGTATACTACGGAGTAGCGAAAACTGGCTGAACCGAGGAGGGGAGGGCGTATGGGAACGGCACGCCAGCCCGTCCCGACGGTCACCTTCGTCGACGAGTAC
>JAAXUL010001302.1 GCA_013336035.1 Chloroflexales bacterium | reverse complement strand
GAAGGATGAGGGCGGAAGCCCGCCGCCCCGCGCGTGAAAGCTGCACGGCGGGCGCCACGCTTCCGCCCCACCCAGAGATTAGCCCGGCACAATGCGCGGCTATAGAAAGACACTGGTGTCGATGAGCGATCTTCATCCTTCGCCTCTCATCTCTTATCCTCTGCAGGGCCTGCGTGTGCTCGTCACCCGGGCGGCCGAGCGGGCCGATGGCCTGGCGGAGCGCCTGCGGGCCCTTGGCGCCGAGCCCGTGGTGCGCCCGACCATCGCCCACGCCCCGCCCGACGACCAGGCGGCCTTCGAGACGGCCCTGGGCCAGCTCGAGGCCGGCGTGTACGAGTGGCTGCTGCTCACGAGCGTGACCGCGGTCGAGGCCGTGGCCGCGGGCCTGCGCGATCGGGCGCCCCATCTGGGCAGCCGCGTCTCGCTCAAGATCGGGGCCGTCGGCCCGGCCACCGCCGCCGCCTGCCGCGATCTGCTGGGCGTCGAGCCCGCTGGCGTGCCCGAGCGCTTCCTCGGCGAGGAGCTGGCGACGGCGATGGGCGACCCGGCGGGCCGTCGCGTGCTGCTGCCCAACGCCGACCTCGCCCGCCCGGCCCTCGAGGACCGCCTGCGCGCCGCTGGCGCGCTGGTCGACCGCGTGGTGGCCTATAAGACCGTGCCCGCCCCCGGCGGCGATGAGCTGGCGGGCCTGCTGGCCGAGGGCGCAATCGACGCGATCCTCTTCACCAGCGGCTCGACGGCGCGCTACTTCACCCTTCAGGTGGGCGAGGCTGGGGTCGCCGCCGCCCGCCGCGCGATCATCGCCTGCATCGGCCCGGCGACGGCCGATGTCTGCCGCGAGCTGGGCCTCGAGCCCGCCGTCGTCGCCGCAGTCTTTACCGAAGAGGGGCTGGTTGAGGGCCTGGTGGCCCATGTTGCTCGGAGGTAGTGAAATGGCTTTCCCAACAATTCGCCCGCGCCGCCTGCGCCAATCTGAGGGCCTGCGGCGTATGGTGCGCGAGACGACCCTGCGGGCCGACCAGCTGATCGCGCCCCTGTTTATTCGCCACGGCTCTGGGGTCAGCCGGCCGATCGCCTCGATGCCGGGCCACAGCCAGCTCTCGGTCGATACGGCCGTGCGCGAGGCCGAGAGCATCGCCGAGCTGGGCATCCCGGCCGTGCTGCTCTTCGGCATCCCCGCGCAGAAAGATGCCGTCGGCAGCGAGAACTTCGACCCCGAGGGGATCGTGCCCCGCGCGGCCTACGCGATCAAGCAGGCCATCCCCGAGCTGGTGATCATCTCGGATATGTGCTTCTGCGAGTACACCTCGCACGGCCACTGCGGCGTGATCAACACCCCCGGCGACGAGAGCTACGACGGGCACGTCTGCGAGGGCTACCTGCTCAACGACGTGACGCGCGAGCTGCTCGGTAAGGCCGCGGTGGTCCACGCCCAGGCCGGCGCCGACATCATCGCGCCCTCGGGTATGATCGACGGCATGATCAGCGGGATCAGGGGCGCCCTCGATGGCGCCGGCCTGCTCAACACGCCGATCATGAGCTACGCCGTCAAGTACTCCTCCGCCTTCTACGGGCCCTTCCGTGACGCCGCCGAGAGCCCGCCCAGCTTCGGCGACCGGGGCCAGTACCAGATGGACCCGGGCAACGCCCGCGAGGCGATCCGCGAGGCGGCCCTCGATGTGGAAGAGGGCGCCGATATGCTGATGGTCAAGCCGGCCCTGGCATATCTTGACATCATCGCGAAGGTGCGCGAGCGCTTCGACCTGCCACTGGCCGCCTACCAGGTCAGCGGCGAGTACAGCATGGTCAAGGCCGCCGCCGAGAAGGGCTGGATCGACGAGCGCCGCGTCGCGCTCGAGAGCCTGACCAGCATCGCCCGCGCCGGCGCCGATATGATTATTACCTACTGGGCCAAGGACGCCGTGCGCTGGATGCGCGGGTAGGATAGCAAATGCCGCCACGAGCGCGGCTAGGAAACTTCAATGAGCAACAGAATCTTGCAGGCATGTCGGCGCCAGCCCACGGATCGTACCCCCCTCTGGCTTATGCGCCAGGCGGGCCGCTATATGTCGGTGTACCGCGCCGTGCGCGAGCGCCACGGCTTTATGCAGATGGTCAAGATCCCCGAGGTCGCCGCCGAGGTGACCCTGCAGCCGATCGAGGCCTTCGGCATGGACGCCGCGATCATCTTCGCCGACATCCTGCCGCCCCTCGAGGGCCTGGGCATCCAGCTCACCTTCGAGAAGGGCGAGGGCCCGGTCATCCATAACCCGGTCAGGAGCGCCGCCGACATCGAGGCGCTGCGCCCCTACGACCCCTACGAGACCTCGGGCTACACCCTCAAGGCGCTTGGCCTCGTCAAGGCCGCGCTGCCCGCCGACACTGCCCTCTTCGGCTTTAGCGGCG
>JAAXUL010000468.1 GCA_013336035.1 Chloroflexales bacterium | reverse complement strand
AACAAGCGATGCAAGAGGCAGCAGAGCAGCGCGTAACCCGCGTGCTAACGATCGACCGCCTGCCCCTGGTCCACGCCGGGGTGCGGCAACTGCTGGCCGCCTTCCCCGACCTCAACATCGCCGGCGAGGCCTACGATGTCGCCGAGGCCCTCTTGCTGGGCGCCCGCTGCGCGCCAGACATCGCCCTGGTCGAGATCGCCGACCTGGGGTCGGCGTGGCCCGAGGCGCTGCGGAGCCTCATCCGGGGAGTGCCTGGCGTGCGCTGTATCGCGTTCACCGCAACCGCCGAGCTTACGCTGGTGCGCGAGACCCTTCAGGCGGGCGCGCAGGGCTACCTGCTCAAGCATGTGGACGCCCTGAGCCTGGCCCACGCGCTGCGCAGCGTCGCCACGGGGCGGCAGGTGTTCTCCCCCGAGGCGACGCAGGTTGCCCTGGCACCTCAGCAGGAGGCGCTGCCGGAGATTGCCCACCTCTCGCTCCGCGAGCGCGAGGTGCTCACCCTGCTGGCCTGTGGGCTGTCAAACGATGAGATCGCCGCCCGCCTCCACGTGAGCTACTCGACGGTCAAGTTTCACTGCCGCGCCCTGTTTCAGAAGCTGGGGGTCACGAGCCGCGGGCAGGCGATCGCCTGGGCCTACGCCCAGCGCCTGGTTCCAACCGCCACGGCCGGCCTCAGCGCGAGTGCACGGCCACTGTAGCTAAAAGGAGGAGGATATGGAGCAGAACGAGCAGGCGATGCACGCCGTGCTCGAGGCGTTCGAGCTGCCGGGGCTGCGGGTGCTTGCCGACGCGGAGGGGATCGCGGCCCTGGAGCGGCGCCCCGGCAGTGTTCTCCGCTTCACCGAGGCGTTGCGGCGCGGGCTGGAGGCCTTCCTCCGCGACACCCAGGGCAGCCCGGAGCAGGGGCACGACTCGGCGCACGATGTGGTGCGCGGCGACCCGGAAGGCTTTGGGCTTGGCCCGAGCCCGTCGGACGCCGCGATCACCGAGAGGCTGCGGACGATGCTCGCCGGCGATCCCGAGGCCCGGATCGTGCTGCTGACGCCGGCCACCACCGCGCAGCCTGAGTACCGGTTTCTCCCAGAGTACGGCGAGTCGATTGCGGAGCACTGGGTCTTCCGCGTCATCATCCCATCGGCCTGGCCCTTCCTCCAGTGGGCGATCGTCGACCCGCGCGGTGAGCGGCCCGCCTACAGCTATATGTTCGACTGACGGCCGGACGCCACAGCGGCGCTCAGCGCGGTCGCCAGCGCGGGAACTGCTCCCGCTCCACTTGCGCAACGAGCTACAGCAGATCGAGATTTCGGCTTGGCGAGCGAGCTGAAAGACACGCCGGACGCTGATATCGTGCACGGGAACCGTGGCGGTGGTGGTCAGTGCGGGCGCGAGCGCCGGCAGGAAAGAGCCAGACGGGGTTGCGATGGGTCAGGTGATTTGCCGTAGAACTCGGCCAGTTGCGCGACGTGACGCAGATAGGCGCGCTGCGAGGCTGGCGACAGCCCACGCAGCTGCATATCCTCGATCATCCGACGCCGTAAAGGGGACATAGTGATGCCTCCTGGTGTTGAGCGATATGCCATCGTCACACGGGCATCAGGACGCAGCAAGACAGTGGGGAAAGGGACAAGCGAGGGGGAGGAGGAAGACGCTGCGCGTAGCGCTTCGTTCAATGCGCGCTACCGCGCCTCAGAGCCCTTCTCGATGCTATTTATCGTGACGTCGCGAGGTTCGGGCTGGCCTTGTCGCCCACATTCCGCTCTACAACGCGCTCTAGCGCCGCCAGGCGCGCATTTCGCCGGCTGCCCCCGAATGCTGCCAGCGCTCCACCAGATCGCGGTTTGTGGGGACGTTCTCGAGGAAGGAGCGGCGCCACTCCGGGTCGCTGATCTTCGCGGCACGCTGCATAAGGTCGCCGTAGCCCATCGCGATCACCTCGGTCGAGGGGAGCTCCGGGTCGCCGAGGGCCGCGAACACATCGGCCAGACAGAGGCACACCAGGGAGCGCTCAGGTAGCCCTGCGACCCCATGGTCGCGCAACCATGCCCACACTTCGCTCGCCCGCTGTCGTGCCTCGTCCCGCCGAGCGAGGGCCAGGAGGACCCGCGCCTCCACTGCCTGGGCCTCGCACCGATCTTCCTCCATGCCGAGAGCGGCAAAGCCAGCGCATGCCAGGGCCAGGTGTTCCGCGGCTCGTACGTAGTCGCCGGCGGCTTCGAGGACATAGCCCAGGTAGCCGTGGCAGGTCGCCGAGCCAAATGCATCGCCGACGTGAGTCAAGAGCGCCAACGCCTCATCGAGGTGTGCCGTCGCGAGCCCCAGCTCCCCGTAGGACCAATGCACCAGCCCCAGATGGCGCATGGTCCCAGCCTGTATCCAGGGGTCGCCAACCAGCACGGCCTGGTCAAGGCCGCGCTCCAGCGTTGTGCGCGCCTCCGTGTAGCACCCGAGCGTCGTGTAGAGCAGGGCCAGATTGGCGTTGAGGGTGAGCATCAGCCTGTGATCCCCGCCCTCTTGGGCCGCCGCCAGGCTCTCGCGCTGAAACATCACCGCGCGGACGAGATCGTCTGCTGCGAGATAGTAATAGGCGGCGACCGTGAGAATGCGCGCGCGCAGCACGTTGTCACGCAGATTCTCCAGATGGGCGAGGGCCGCCTCGATCACCTGCCGCGTGGCCTCGAGCTCGTGAAACCCTGCCAGGGCCTGCGCTTTGTACGCCAGGGCCGTAAGCTCCAGGGACAGATCGCCCGCGCGTCGGGCCATCGCACTGGCCACATCCGTCAGAGCCAGGACACCCCGATAGTCGCCGGACGTGCCGGCGTAGCTGATCTGCCGGACCAACACATAAGCCCGTCGCGCATCGTCGTCCAGCGCCTCGGCCAGGTCGCGCAGGGCCACGAGGGTTGCCTGCTGCGCCTCGCGCGCACCAATGAGATCGAGCACCTGCTCTCGCCCCACCAGCCCGCGCCAGTGTCGCTCGTTGTCACCCGCCCTGACCAGCTGGACGGCCTTCTCGAAGAACGTGCGCGCCTCCTGTCCGGCCCCTTGCGCAAACGCGCGCTCGCCCGCCAGCAGCCAGCGGTCCGTCGCCTGGGCGTGCAGCCCGCCCTGCTGGTAGTGCTGGGCCACCAGCTCCGGCTGGGCCTCGCTGATCTGCGGGAAGCGCGCGGTGATACACTCGGCGATGCGTTGGTGATAGATTTCCTGTGTTCGGCGCAGCAACGATTCGTGGATCGCCTCCTGCAGCAGGGCGTGCTTGAAGCCGTAGCGCAAGCGAGATCCCTTGCGGTCGTTCGTCATCAGCTCGGCCTCGCTGAGGGCGGCCAGGTCGGCCTGGAGGCGCGGCTCGTCGTAGGGCACCACGGCGGCGAGGACCGGGTAGTCGAACTCACGCCCGAGGGCCGCGGCCCACCCGGCCGTCTCCCACGCCGGGCCGACCCGCTCGAGGCGCGCGAGCAGCAAGTCACGCAGGGTGGTCGGGATGACCGTATCTGCATCCTGGGCGCCCGCCTCGAGTAGCATCCTGGTCAGCTCCTCCACAAACAGCGGGAGGCCGTCGCTCTGGGCAATGATCCGTCGCTGGAGCGGCGCGGGCAGGGTGGTGACGCGGGTCAGGTCGGCCACCATCCGCTCAATATCGGTCGCCTGGAGCGGTGCGAGGGTGAGGGCATGCAGGTACGGGCCCGGCAGCCAGGGCGGGCTGAAGGTGGGCCGGAAGGTCAGCAGGGTCAGGCATGGTGCGGCGGCCAGGGCCGCGAGCGAGGCCCCGAGCCACGCGACCGTTGACGGGTCGGCCCAGTGCACATCCTCAATGACCAGCACCAGCGCGCGTGCGGCGGCAGCGCGTTGGAACAGGGCGACGACCACCTCGCGCATCCGCTCGCGCTGCTGCGCCGTGATCGGCTGGGGCGCGGGCGGCTCGGTCGGCAGCCCGAGCAAGATGGCCAGGAGCCACGCCGCCCCAGGCTGCTGGAGGCCGTACTGCGCCAGCGTGCTCGTAAGCCGGGCAGCGCGCGTCTCCGGGCTATCGCCCTCCGCGATCCCAAGCAGATCTTCGAGCACGCCGATGATCGGGTGGAGGTGGGTGTTCTGGAAATAGGGCGCACAGTGGTGCTCGACCCAGCGAACGGCCTGCCCAGCACGCTGCCGCAGCTCCCAGAGCAGGCGGGATTTGCCGGCGCCGGCCTCGCCGCTGAGGGTCAGGATCGCGCCGCGGCCTTGAGCGGCTGCCTCCAAGGCCGTGGTCAGCTGGTGCAGCTCTCCCTCGCGGCCGGCCAGCGTGGTCAAGTGCCGCCGTTGCGCGAGCCAGGCGAGGGGGCTCTGCCCCGCATGCTCCCCGTGCATCTGGTAGACGGCGCTCCCCTGGAGCAATCCCGGCACCAGCTGCGCTCCCAAGGGCTGGCACACGAACCAGCCGCGCACCAGCTGTTCGGTGGCTGCCGTCAACAGCACCGCGCCCGGCTCTGCCAGCGCCTGGCAGCCGCGGGCCACGGCGGGTACGGCGCCGATCGGTTCTGACAGTGTCGCGCCTGGCCTATCGCCCCCAGGCACTACCATGACGCCCGTGTGAATGCCCATGGAGAGGGCATGTGTCGCGCTAGTCGCGTCGCGCAACGCCAGCGCGACATGGAGGGCGCGCCGGGCGGCATCCTCATAGACCTGTGGGTAGCCGAAGTAGATCAGCCATTCGTCGCCCTGGCCGGGCTGGCGATAGCCGCCATAGCGCTCGAGGAGCACCTGAAGCCAGGGCTCGACATGGGCCATCCGCTCCTCGAGGGCTTCCGGGTCGCCCTGTCCCGTCGGGTCGCGCCAGCGACAGCTGAGGACGGTCACGAGGCGCCGCTCACGCGGTCTGGCCGGCGCACCGCCACCGCGCGAGACCTGGCCGAGAGCCTGTGCGCTGCCGCTCTCGCCGCCGAACTGGCGGGCCTGGATCTGCTGGTGGAGCGCCATCACCTCCTGCGAGGGCAGGACGCCGAACTCCTTGTCCAGGGCGGCGCTGTAGGCCGCGTACTGCTCGGCGGCGGCGCCGATCTGGCCGCTGTGGGCCAGGGCGCGCATCAGCTGGAGCTGCCCCTGCTCGTGCCAGGGGTCGAGGGCCGCCAGGCGCCCCGCGTAGCGCTGCACCAGCTCGAGCTCGCCGCGGCCCTCGTGATAGGTCGCGAGCCGGACGAGGATCTGAACCGCCTGGCGGTGGAGCATCTCCTGCTGGACCAGCTGCCACTCCTCGAAGGGCATGCTGTCGCGGAGGGCGAAGCCAGCCAGGAAGTCGCCGCGGTACAGCTCGGCGGCCTGGGCCAGCCAGCCCATACAGACGCGGCAGGTCGCTGCCTGGGCGTGGGCGTGGGTCTGGCAGGCCCGGAGCAGCTCGGTGAAGACCGCCACATCGAGCCGGCAGTCGCCGAGGGGGTTGAGCTGGATCACCTGGCGGGTGAGCAGCAAGAGTGGCTGACGGCCCTCCCCGGCGGGACCGTCGTCCTCGTGGAGCGCCCGGCGCACCCGGAGCAGGGTCTGCCGGAGATTGTGGGCCGCCCGCTCCGCTGGCGCGTCGGGCCAGAATAGTTGGGCGAGGGCGGCGCGTTGGTGCGGGCGCGCGGCTTCGACGGCCAGGTAGGCCAGCAGCGCGCGCGCCTTATCGGTGCCGAACGCCGTGAGGGGCCGCCCTTCGAGCGTGACCGCAAAGCCGCCAAGGAAGGTGAGCGCAAGGTGTGGCATCGCAGGCAGCGACCATCCGGCGCGGCGGTGGGCGCGCCCATAGGTCGTACATAATAGGGTAGTTCGTTGGGCTTAAGCATAGCACATATGCCACCTGGCCCATAGAGCTGCCTGCGCTCGTTGTGACGCGTTTGTGACGATGGCACGCTAGCATGGCCGTAGGGAAAGGAAAACGCATCGTGCGACCAGACGACACCTATGCCTCGTTCCTGCTCCGGCTCCGGCACATGCGAAGCGACACGCAGGCGATATGGGTCGCCTCGATCCTAAGCTCGGCAACCGGCGAGCAGCACAACTTCCCCAGCGTGGAGGCCCTGGTCAAGTTCCTCCTCCACGAGTTCGGTACAGTTGAGGCCCCGGATGCCGCGCCGAGCTTCAACGATGATACTGCCCACCACTGATGTCCTGCCCACGACGAAGGTGCACTGCCCCAATAGCGGCAAGCTCACGGCCAGCCAGGCCCAGCTGCTGACCAGCAAGGCCAACGCGATCATCCACTCCCTGAGCGTGTAGGTTGTGCCCGCACGCAGGCCCCCGCGCCGCTCCTGG
Organism: Chloroflexales bacterium; assembly: GCA_013336035.1. Classification (GTDB taxonomy): domain Bacteria; phylum Chloroflexota; class Chloroflexia; order Chloroflexales; family Chloroflexaceae; genus CAIWXH01. The sequence goes on along the minus strand of JAAXUL010000468.1, from coordinate 234 downwards.
CGAGCCCGGGGGGCACGGGGCATCAAGGAGGGCAGGCGCCCTCCCTGACGCCTATCGTCACGTTCGCCCCGCCTCTCCGCAACCTGGTCACGAACCTTATTCAGGCTGGAGAAGCACTCTACACGGAGCACTACCCATGACTTGCCGTTCGCTCATTTCTAGACAAGGTTTGGAAGATCGGGTAGGCTCGCTCTATGAGCGAGCAACCAACCATACAGACGGAACGGGTGGACG
>JAAXUL010001301.1 GCA_013336035.1 Chloroflexales bacterium | reverse complement strand
GGGCCGTAGTGTACACGATACGGCGACCTCCAGCAGCACCCTGCTGCGCTGTTCCCCGTGAACGGCGCGAGGCGATGGGGTGCTGTATTTGTGTCTGGCTCCCAGTCATTTCCCGCCAGGCTCACGCCGGAGGTCGTCGTGAACCCGACGGTTCTGCTATCGTGCGCGCGGCGCACCTCCGGCGAGGAGGTCGTCGCGATGCCCCCAACCCCACCACCGCCCCGCCCCAATCCGCCGCCACGGCCAGGCGAGCGCCCGCCGCCCCCGATCCGCCGGCGCCCCTTTCCAGGCGTCTGCCGCCGAGCCCAGCATGTGTGCGCTGTGCGGCGCCCCGCTGCGCCCGCCCACCGTCGCCACACGCACGGGCGGCCGGGTGCATCTCGGCTGCGCTGAGCGGGCCGCGCGCATAGCCTGGCGCCAGCGTCGTTTAGCCGCGCTGGTCCATGCGCTGATCATCGTCAGCGTCGTTGGGCTGCTCACGCTTCGCGGCGCTGATCTCGCGCTCCTGGCGATCGTCTCCCTGGCCTGGCTCACGCTCCATAGCCGGCTCCACCGGCGAGTCTGGCATTACGTCGGCCGCGACCTGCGCCGCTGGCTCCTGGGGCGTCTCACCTGATTCGAGGGCATCTCATGTCCAATCTGCTCACCGTCCGCGCGACGATCGCGGGCACCCGGCCGCTGCTCTGGCACAGCTTCGGCGCCGACGCCATCCCGGTCAGCGGCAAGCGCGAGCGCACTGGGGTCGCCGGAAATGATCCCGATGAGTGGCGGCGCACGGTGCTCGTCGCCGCCGAAGGCCAGCTCTATCTGCCGGCGATGGCCGTCTTCGGCTGCCTGCGCGACGGCGCCCGCTTCACGCGCAAGGGTCGGGGCACTCTCCAACCGGCCCTGGTCGCCACACTCCAGGTGCGCGAGGAGCGCGTCCTGATCGACCGCTTCCTCCCACCTGAGCCGCTCCTGACAAACGACGAGGCCCTGGTCTTCCTGCACATCTCATCGGTGAAGAACCCAGCGACAAAGGCGAGAAATGTGCGCTACCGGGTCGCCGCATCGGCCGGCTGGCAGGCCAGCTTCACGCTGACGGTCGATAAGACCGTGATCAGCCGCGGCGAGCTGGAGGCCATCTTGATCGACGCCGGCCGGCTGGTCGGCATCGGCAGCGGCCGGCAGATCGGCCTCGGCCGCTTCGAGGTCCGCTCGTTCGAGGTGACCGAGGGCTAAACGACGCACATGGCCTGGCGAGGCTAGGCACCGCACGGCTAGGCGGAGCCAGGCAAGGCCTGGCAGGGCGAGGCTTGGCATGGGCGGCGGCGGGCGCCACGACCGCGCCCGCTGCCGCGAAAGGACGTCCGATGCCCAGGAGACGACGGCCCTCACGCCAGCTGTGGAACCAGATTCGCCGCCAGGTGTGGGAGCGCGACGGCGGGCGCTGCCGCGGTCCATATTGTCGCAATGCGCCGCCACTCCCACTCTCGGAAGTCCATATCGACCACATAGTGCCTATCAGCGCCGGCGGCTCGAACGCGCTGCGCAACCTGCGGACACTCTGCCGGCGCTGCCATACCCTGCGGGCCGGCCACGCCCACGCCGGGATGATTGCCGCGGCCCTGCGCGACGGAGTCATCCCGCCTGACTGGCGCGCGCTGGTCTGGGACGATGACGATCAGGCCGCTCCTGCGGGGCCGCCATCTGAATAAAGGAATTTCTATGCCCCTGCTCCATAAGCCCTCCCCGGCGCCCGCAGACCAAGCTGCTCCTGAGGCCGGTGAGCTTGCCGACCTGGTTGCGCGCCTGCTCGCCCAGGGAGCTCATTCTCCCCCTGCGGATCATCCCCAATCAGCGCGGCCGGCGCGGCGCCGGGCAACGACCGGCTACGACCGGCTCGTCATCCGCCTGGCAACCGGGATCGGGCTCCTGGTCTGCGCGCTCGCCTGGGGCGTGGGAGCCTATTGCACCATCGCATGGCTCGCCTCGCTGGGGCTCGGGTGGGCCGTAGATGCTACCAGGCAGATCTTGTGGCTATTCCGCCTGACCGATGCGCCCGCGCCGGGCTCGTTCAGCGGCTCAACCGTGCTGGTCTGGGCCATCCCGCTTGGCATCTCGCTGGCCGAGATCGGCTTTGACCCAGGGCGCGTCCGGGGGCTGGCGAGCCGCCTGCTCTGGGCGGCCTTTCTCACGCTTGACGCCACTACGACCGGGCTCGGGGTGGCGCTGCTCCTCGCCCCAGTCTTTGGCTCTGGCGCCGCAGCCGCCGCGCTTGCGGCCAGCGTCGGGCTTCTGCTCGCCCTCGTGCCAGAGAAGCTCGCCCGCCGGCTCATCCGCGAGAACCTGTGAGGGGCCATGCTATGACGGCAGAGGATGGTTTCTGGCTTCAACTCATGCTCCTCACGATGGCCGCCACCTGCTGGATCGTCGTGCGCGTGGCGCTGCTCTACCGGCA
>JAAXUL010001300.1 GCA_013336035.1 Chloroflexales bacterium | reverse complement strand
GATGTGGACGGAAGTGTACCACGAACACCTGCCGGATGGGGCCGGCCGATGCACAAGCCTGCACAAATACCAGGGTCAAGTGCACATGACTGCACATTCAGGACGGCTAACATGGCACATGACACCCCTGGGTCTGCGCGCTATCGTAGTGATACCCATGGTAACCCCAATGTGAAGGCCTGGTCTACCTCGCCGCCTTCGCCCCCGACGCCAACGAAGTGGCCGCCGCCTTCCTCGGGCAGTACCCTAGCCTGCTCGGCACAGCGCTCGTCCCTGACGCCGCCGGCTACCTGTACGTTGATCGGGCGAAGTTCCGTGAAGTCTTTGCTGGCGATGTGAACCCCACCGACGCCCGGGTGATGGCGGCTACTCAGAAGCCGGTCAACAGCCACATTTTCGACGAGTCGCTCGTCGCCGCCGCCTGGCGCGACATCCCCTCCTGGTACCTGGTCTCACAGCAGGACAACACGATTAACCCCGACCTCCAGCGCTTCTACGCCCAGCGCATGGGCGCGACCACCAGCGAGATCGACGCCAGCCACGTGGCCTTCATCTCCCGCCCCCGCGAGGTCGTTCGCTTCATTAAACGGGCGGTCCGGGCGGTGAGCTAGTGAGAGGAACTGGCCGGAAGCAAGCAGCGAAGCCGGACTACGCGACACATATACCTGCGATAGGAAAGAGGTGACACCCACATAGCCATGTTCACGGTGAAGGACGGGACGGAGCTGTACTACAAAGACTGGGGCGCGGGGCAGCCGGTGGTGTTCAGCCATGGCTGGCCGCTAACCGCCGACGCCTGGGAGGCCCAGATGACCTTCCTGGGCGAGCACGGCTATCGCTGCATCGCCCACGACCGCCGAGGCCATGGCCGCTCCTCCCAGCCCTGGCACGGCAACGAGATGGACACTTACGCCGATGACCTGGCCCAGCTGATCGAAGCGCTTGATCTGACCAACGTGGTCCTTGTCGGGCACTCCACGGGCGGCGGCGAAGTCACCCGCTACGTCGGTCGTCACGGCACTGTCCTTGTCGCCAAGGTGGTCCTGATGGGCGCAGTGCCACCGCTGATGGTGAAGACTGAGGCCAACCCCGGCGGCCTACCCATCGAGGTCTTCGACGGCTTCCGCGCCGCCTACCTGGCCGACCGCTCGCAGTTCTTCCTCGACGTCGCCAGCGGCCCATTCTTTGGCTTCAACCGGCCCGACGCCAGGGTCTCCCAGGGCCTCATCCAGTCCTGGTGGCGCCAGGGCATGATGTCAGGCCACAAGAACGCCCTCGACTGCATCAAGGCCTTCTCCGAGACCGATTTCACCGAAGACCTCAAGCGCTTCGACGTGCCGACCCTGATCATCCACGGCGACGACGACCAGATTGTGCCGATCGGCGCCTCGGCTATAAACTCCTCCAAGCTGGCGCCAAACGCGACGCTGAAGATCTACCCCGGTGGCGGCCACAGCCTCGGCGACACCGCCAAGGACCAGCTCAACGCCGACCTGCTGGAGTTTATCCGGGCCGCGGTCTGACGACCGCCGACTGAGCGTCTGGTACGCCTGTCCGCGCTTCACCGCTGAGCAGCAAGGAGACCACCATGACCGTAGAGACGTTGGCCAAGGAAGGTTCGTTCATCGGTGCGGAGGGGTATAGAATCTTCACCCGCAGCTGGGCGCCGCCCGCGGGGTCGCCCCGGGCCGTGCTGGTGGTCGTGCACGGCTTCAATTCCCACAGCGGGCACTACCTCTGGGCCGGCGAGCAGTTCGCCAGGAGCGGTCTTGCGGTCTACGCCCTCGACCTGCGCGGCCGCGGCCGCTCCGAGGGCGACCGCTACCACATCGACAACATCGATGACTACACCCGCGATGTCGACACACTGGTCGAGCAGGCCAGGGCTGAGCACCCGGGGCTGCCGGTCTTCCTGCTCGGCCACAGCGCTGGCGGGGTGGTCTCCTGCGTGTACACGCTCGACCACCAGCAAAAGCTCGCTGGCCTGATCTGCGAGAGCTTCGCCCACGAGCTGCCCGCGCCCGGCATCGCACTGGCGGCGATCAAGGGCCTGAGCCACGTTGTGCCCCACGCCCACGTACTCAAGCTGGACAACAACGGCTTCTCGCGTGACCCGAAGGTAGTGGCGATGCTCAACTCCGATCCCTTCGTCAAAGATGAGGTGCAGCCCACCGAGACGATCGCGGCCATGCTACGTGGCGACGAGCGGCTAAAGGAGGGCTTCGCGCAGATCACGCTGCCAGTGTTTATCATGCATGGCACGCTTGACGCGGTCACCAAGCCGAGCGGCAGCCAGCATTTCTACGAGCAGGCGGGTGCCGTCGACAAGACCCTGAAGCTCTACGAGGGCCACTTCCACGACCTGCTCAACGACCTCGACAAGGAGCTCGTGCTCGCCGACATCCAGCAGTGGATCGACGCACGCATCCCTGGGGCCTGA
>JAAXUL010000467.1 GCA_013336035.1 Chloroflexales bacterium | reverse complement strand
CCCGCGCCAGGAGATCTGATCGCCCGTCCAGCCCACGACATCCGCGCAAATGTACTACCCCAATCGCCGGGGTGGGTCAAAAGCAACTCGGCGATCTGGGTCAAAAGTGAACCGGCCTTGACACCATGCGCCGGCGCTCGAAATACTGGACGTCGCCGGACCAGCTGCCGAGCGCCTCCTCCTGCACGGGGCTGATCGGGTAGCCGAAGCGCGTCAGCCCGCCGTTGCGCTCCCAGTAGCCGAGGAACGGCTCGCACAGGGCGTAGCCGGTCTCGGGGAAGGTGCGGCACCCGGCGCGCCGCTCGATCAGGCCTCGCGGCTGCCAGGGCTGCCCCCGGGCCTCGAGCAGCTGGGCGCCGAGCCGCCCGGCCATGACCCCCGCCGGCCCGTGGTCCTCCAGGCGGTCACGCTGGAACCACTGCACCGGGAGCGGCTGACCCTCGACCGTCTCCGTCTGGAGGGGTGTGATCGGGTAGCCGAAGACCGGTAGGCCGCCGTGCGCCTCCCAGTAGCTGCGGAGCGGTCCGCTGATACAGTACCCGGTCTCGGGAAAACAGCGCTCGGCGCCTTGCGCCGCGAGTGGGGCTCCGGGCAGCACGAGTGTCGCAGCCAGGCTGACCAGGAGCGCGGTTCGCCACAGGGGCGAGGGTGGGATCATGCTCATCCTCCTCATGAGCCGTGGCGCCGCACGACGAAGCGCAGGCGCAGCACGGCGGTGATCGCACCCGTTGCGCTAACGAGCGCGAGCGGGATGATGATCTCGGGCATGGCCCGTGCCAGCATCACAAAGCCGAAGTAGCGATCTGAGCCGGTGGCAAGCAGGCGCGGCAGGGCGAGCAGGAGCAGCGCCGGTGTCAGCGGCCCGAGCGCGCCAAGCCACTGCCGCCAGCGCGGGCGCCCCTCCGCGCGGGTAGCCCAGACCGGCAGCCGCACGAGGCTGCGCAGCGCCAGACCAGCGCTGACCAGGGTGAGCACCGCGAAGATCCCGCCCAGTACAGGGACCGTCAGGCCGCCCTCGCGGGGCGGCTGGCCGTCCAGCAGCGCGATCATCCCCGCCTTGAGCGCGGGAAACGCCAGCGCCGCCGACGCGAGGCTGTACTCGTCGTAGAGCAGCACGAAGCCGTACCCGCGCTCCGGGAGCAGCACCGCCTCGGCGTAGGCGGTCGAGAGGATGCCATTGTGCTGGATGGTCGGCGTCCCGTGCTCCTCTAGGGCGAACCACCCCATCCCATACTGGCTCAGGCCGCCGGCCGGGGGGGTGTGGGTGAGCGCAAGATGCTCCCGCGTGACCAGGGCGCGCCCCTTGTACTGGCCGCCGCCGGCTTGCATCGCCAGGTAGTGCGCCATGTCCGCGGCCGTCGACACCACGCCCCCGCTCCCCCCCAGGAAGCCCGACAGCTCTGCGACGGGAAGCGGCTGCCCGTAGGCGACGACGTGCCCCTGGGCCAGGCGCTCGGCTCGCGCCGTCGCCTCATCGGAGGTGAGCGCGCCGAAGGTGTCGGCCATCTCCAGGGGGCCGAAGTGGGACACTCGTCTGGCGCGGCAAGGAGTACCCATTCAATCGGATCGAGCCGCTCGACACAGCCGCCGGGCTTGCGGCCTTCCCGGCGTCGCAGCGGCTGATCCTACGCCTGACCGGGCGCAAGCACTTCGAGCTCCTTCGGCTCCAGCAGTAGCCGCCCGTGCGGTCGCAGTTCGTCCTCGCGCTCCGTCAGAACTTCACGCATCGCAGCCTGGCGCAGATGACGGGCCGCATGCCCGAGGGAATGCTTGAGCCCCTCGAGGTGTTCGCGCACACGCCCGCGCTGCTCCACGCCTACGCGGGCCTGGAGCAGGCCGCCGCAGGGCTCACGCGGGTTGACCGGCGCCTCCGGTTGCTCGCCGAGCTGAAGGCGGCCACGCTCACTCACTGCGAGTACTGCATCGACCTCGGCTCGCAGGTCGCGCGCCGCTCCGGGCTGAGCGATGCCCACCTGCTCGCGCTCCCGTCCTACCGCAGCAGCCCGCTCTTTACCGAGACCGAGAAGCTGGTGCTCGACTATGCGGTGGCGATGAGCCGGCGCAAGGCGGGCAAATGCAGGCTGACGGGTGCGCTGGTGCGACGTCTCCGCCAACCAGGCTGCGACGCGTATGAAGTTGAGGGCCGCCGCAATCAACAAGTGCAGCAGGCGGGTCTTGGGCAAGCCTCGATACCGTGAGCGGCGGTCAGGCCTCCTTCTCAAGCACGAACAGCAGCTGCCCTTCCTGGACGATATCGTTCAGCTTGATGCAGACCTCGGCGATGCGGCCATCGAAGGAGGCGAGAATGGCGTTCTCCATCTTCATCGCCTCGAGGTTCGCCACCTCCTCACCTTTGTGGACAACATCGCCGACCTGGATCGTGCCGCGCTTCGGGTTGCCGATCCGCCACACGTTGCCGTTGATCGGGGCGCCAATATCGTTCGCCCCCTTGGCAAGCCGGATCTCAGCCTTCTTGGCCCGCGGCGTCGCAACGGGGTAGACCCGAGTCACATTGTTGACCTTCATCACCACGTGGATCAGGCCCTCGTGCTCAGCGCCAACCGATACGAGCTCGATACAGTATGGCTTGCTGTCGAGCTGGAAATCGACCTTCTGGCCACTGTGCTGCAGGCCATTGCGCCAGACATCCGTCGGAAGCACCAGGGACGCCATACCATACTTTTCGCGAAACTCGATGAAGCCGAGGGCGTCCTTAGGGTGCATCAGGTAGAGGACAAACTCTTCCTCGGTCGGCGCGCGCCCGATAGCCTCGGCCAGAGTCTGGCGGAGCTTGTCGAGCTTATCGTCTTTGAGCGTCTCGAGGGGAGAAAGCTCGGTTCGGCCCTTGATCTTCGCCTGCCACTCGTCGCCGAAGGCGCTCTGGTAGACCCAGTCGGCCGGCCAGCCGACCGGCAGCCGCCCGTAGTGCCCCACCAGCAGATTCTTAAAATCGCTGGGCGCGTTGCGGAAGAGCTGCAGCAGCTCGTCCTGCTCCGTCGCGCTCATGGCCGCTAGGTCTTGCCTCTGCTCCTCGACAAATTTGCTGAGCAGCGCGATCAGCCGCCTGACACCGGCCTCGCCCTGCTCTTTGGCATAGCGATTGACGACCCCGCTACAGGTGACCCAGGTGACCTGGGAGCCGGGGGTCACGTCGAAGTAGCGCACGATCTGGTTATAGAGCGACATCACGCGCAGGATCGCCGGCATCAGGTGCAAGAAGCCGCCCTTCTCGGCCTGCTCGAACGAGCTTGGGAAGGCTCCGCCGGGCATACGGTGCCTGGTCACCCCGTGATCGTAGCCCTTGAACGGTGACTCAGCCCACTCGTAGTGTCCGATCCACTCACGGACCTTCTCATTGGCCTGCTCGGCAGCGGGCCGGTTAAGCTGCACGGGGATGCCGCCCTCCTCGAAGTAGGCCTGCACCCCGAGGATAGGCGGGTGGCCGTAGAAGCGCACCAGGGCATCCTCTTGCACATCGACGATCTTCGCACCGGCCTTCGCCGCGGCGAAGAGCGCCGGGAGGCCCAGCCCGTCGGTGACGTGGCGGTGGTAGTGGATCAGCAGCGTGGGGTAGTGCTCCTTGATCGTCGTCACCAGCTGCCCGATCCGCGTCGGGTTGCCGACGCCGGCCATGTCCTTGATGCAGAGGATGATCTCGTCGACGCCGCCGCACAGGGCGACGATCTCGTCTACCACACTCAGATAGTACGCGTCGGTGGCCCAGTCGGCCACGGTGAACGAGATCGCCGGCTCGAACAGGCGCCCGCGCTTCATCACCGTCTCGGCCACTGTGCGCATATTGCGCACATCGTTGAGGAAGGAGAAGCAGCGCCAGACATCAATATCGACCTGCGAGACGGCGTACTCGATGACATTTTTGGGGTAAGGCCGGTAGCCCCACAGGTTCGTCTCGCGGATCAGGGTCTGGAGCAGCACGTTCGGCATCAGCTGCCGCAGGAGCTGCAACTCCTCGAAGGGGCTCTCACGGCGGTTCATGATGCCGACGTGCCAGCGCGCTCCGCCGTGACATTCGGCGCTAAACAGGCCCATGCTGTTGAATACCGGGGCCAGAGTTCTCAGATCGTAGATCCGATGCCGGTTCTTGAAGTCGGACTGCCCGGAGTCGCGCATGCTCACCGAGGTGAGACAGACGCCATTCAAATCACGCACGGCCTGGACAATCTCACGCGCGCTCATCCCTGGCCGAACGAAGGCATACGCCCCCTGGGCGCCGGCGGGCTGGGAAGTGATGTTGGTATCCATATCGTCTCCTTACATCCAGCTCTGCGGACCCAGGGCAGAGATCTCGGCCACATAGCGGGCGACCCGGAGCATCTCGTCTTCGCTGGTGCGCTCGCGGAAGCCGGAGACGAGCTCCGGCAGATGCTGCTCGATAAACTTGGTCGAGAAGTCGCCGGCGATGAATTTGGGGTGCCTGATGATGCTCAGGAGCAGGGGCGCGAGGGTCTTGATCCCCTCAATGCGCAGATCGCCGGTGAGCGCCCGGTCCATCACCTTGAGGGCGTCGGTGCGGTCGGCGCCCGTGGCCATCAGGAGCATGAAGAGCGAGTCGTAGTAGGGCGGGATATCCTCGCCCTCAGTGGCGCCGAGGAGGACGCGCACACCGGGGCCCAGGGGGGTGCGCAGGCGGGTGATCTTGCCGAACGACGGGCCGAAGCTCTTGGGGTCCTCGGCGTTCAGGCGCACCTCAAGGGCCCAGCGGTTGGGGACGACGTCGAGCTGCTTGATCGGCAGGGGCTTGCCCTCGGCGACGTCGAGCATAATGCTGACGATGTCCAGGCCCGTGATCAGCTCGGTGATGCCGTGCTCGACCTGGAGCCGGGTGTTGACCTCGAGGAAGTAGAAACTCTGGGTCGCGGGGTCGAAGATGAACTCGACGGTACCGGCCGAGGTGTAGCCGATGCGCCGCATCAGGCGCGCCGCGGTGACGCAGATCTCCTGGCGGAGGTCATTCTCGAGGGTCGAGGGCGCCTCCTCGATAATCTTCTGGTTACGACGCTGGAGCGTGCACTCGCGCTCGAAGAGGTGCACCACGTGGCGGTACTCGTCAGCCACCACCTGCACCTCGATATGGCGACCGTGCTCGATATACTTCTCGACGAGGACGGTGTCGTCGCCAAAGGACTTCTTCGCCTCGGAGCGGGCCTGGGCGAGGGCCTGCACGATCTGGTCTGGCTGATCCACCTTGACCATGCCCTTGCCGCCGCCGCCGGAGGCCGCCTTGATCATGATCGGGAAGGTCACGTCCTGGTCGCGCATCCAGTCGCTGATCTGCTCGGCACTGGTGACGTTCTCGATCCCTGGGACGGTCGGCACATTCGAGCGTCTGGCTACCTCCTTGGCCCGGATCTTGTCGCCCATCAGCCGGATCACCTCGGGCGAGGGGCCGATCCAGATCAGGCCGGCGTCGATCACCTTCTGGGCAAAGTCCGCGTTCTCCGCCAGAAAGCCCCAGCCAGGATGGATGGCGTTCGAGCCACTGCACAGCGCGGCCTCGATGATCCTGTCCGCGTTCAGGTATGACTCGATCGGCGGCGCATCGCCGATATGGATGGCAGTGTCGGCCATGAAGACGTGGTAGGCAAGGCGATCAGGGGTGCTGTACACCGCGGTCGTGGGAATCTTGCGATCACGGCAGGTGTGCATGATCCTCACGGCCGGGACGCCACGGTTGGCCACCAACACTTTGCGGATGGTGCGTTGCATAAAGATGACACCTTCTGCAGCCTGTGCTGCCGATGTAAAATTAGCGATAAGTATAGCATGGCTTCGTCGGGTGGCTGGCTCAGAGCTGTTATGGAGCTGTACCCAGTGGGGAGGACGGCCATGACCACCAGCATCACGCCGCTATGCTGAACGTGATCGCCGACTGCCAGGTGCTCATCACCGGGGGCATGGGCGCGGGCATGGATCAGCGTCTGGGCGCGGCCGGCCTCCGGGCGATCCGCACGCGCATGCAGGACATTGACCAGCCTTACAGCTGTTTCTGGCCGGGCGGCTCGGCGACACGATCGAGCTGGTCTATTAGCCATCGCCCGTACGCTCCGCGACTCCTATATCCAGACCTGTGTGGGAACCCGGATCCGGATTGCCTGACCCCTGGGGACATCACGGCATCCCGTTCGGGTGTCAGCAGCATCCCTGCGCTGTACATCTTCAAGCAGGGCCAGGTGGTCGATCGGCTGATGGGTGCCCAGCCCGAGTCGGTGCTCCGCCAGGCCCTCGCGCGGCATCCGGGCGCGCAGGCTGCTCGCTCCAACGGCTGGCCTGGCGACCGGCGCGGCGCCGCCAGGCGCCCTGACGCTCGGCCCGCCCCATGCCCAGCAGCGCCGCCACCGCCGTGCTCGCGGGATGGTCAGGGGCTCAGCGTGCCGGGGGCGACGGCGGACCCGCGCCCGGGTCCAGGGCCGGCGCGGCGCTGGCCGACCGTCCGTCTGGGGCAGCCGGCAGCGTGAACCAGAAGCGCGCACCCTGGCCGGGGG
>JAAXUL010000466.1 GCA_013336035.1 Chloroflexales bacterium | reverse complement strand
TCGTGAACGTCAGCGTGTAGGTGTCCGAGACCAGGTTCGTGAAGGTGTAGGCCCCCGTCGCCAGCGTCGTCGTGACGCTCACCACCCCCGTGCCATTGCTCAGCGCCACCTCGACCCCGCCCACCCCGGGCTCGCCCGCCTTGAGGCTGTCCAGGTCGCGGTCGAAGAACACCGTCCCCGTCACCGTCGCCGGCCGGTAGTAGCCGAAGCTGTTCGCCCCCGGCGTCGCGTCGGCCAGCGAGCTCTGGCCGCTCAGCAGCGGGTTGCCGGTCACGGTCAGCGGGTCGGTGAAGCCCGGCGAGGCCGTCAGCGGCGGCGATACGTCGGCCTGGTCGATATTCAGCCGGTAGTCGACGCCCGGGCGCGCCGTGAAGGTTACCACGCCCGTCGGGTCGGTGGTGCCGCTCAGCACCAGCGTGCCCGTGAGCGTCTCCAGGCTCACGTCCACCCCGCCCAGGCCCAGGTCGCCGCTCACATAGTCGTTGTCCACCGGGCTCGTGCGCTCCTCGAAGACCAGCCCCGTGATCGTCGCGTTCTGGTAGTAGCCCTGGTCGCGCTCCTCATCGGCGCTGCGGGCTAGCGCCTGGCCCAGCAGGTCTCCGTCGCTGTTCCCCGCCTCCGGCACCGTCGCCGCCTCGGCCGTCGTCAGCTGCCACGGCGGCGTCGCCGCCGGCGCCGTGAAGCTCAGGCTGTAGGCCGACGTCCCCCCAAGCGCCCCGCCCGCCCCCGGCAGCCCCGTGAAGGTGTAGACCCCCGTCGCCTGCGTCGGGCTCGGCGTCACCACCGTGCGCGTCACCTGCGTCGTCAGCACCCCCGGGATGCGCACGTCCAGCGTCAGCGTCACCGTCACCCCGTCCAGCCCGGGGTCCGTGTCCCCCTCCGAGCTGCCGTTGGCGTTGCGGTCCGCAAACGTCCGCCCGCCCAGCGCCGAGCGCCCCACCAGCCCCGCGTCGTTCTCGCCCACGCTCGTCGCGTAGTTCACCACCACCCCGCTCGCCACCCCGCCCGTCGTCACATCGCTGTCGCCCCCCGCGAAGAACGCGAAGTTCAGCGTGTCCGGGTTCGTGAACGTCAGCGTGTAGGTGTCCGAGACCAGGTTCGTGAAGGTGTAGGCCCCCGTCGCCAGCGTCGTCGTGACGCTCACCACCCCCGTGCCATTGCTCAGCGCCACCTCGACCCCGCCCACCCCCGGCTCGCCCGCCTTGAGGCTGTCTAGGTCGCGGTCGAAGAACACCGTCCCCGTCACCGTCGCCGGCCGGTAGTAGCCGAAGCTGTTCGCCCCCGGCGTCGCGTCGGCCAGCGAGTCCTCGTTGCTGGTCAGAGGGTTATTCGTCACCGTGATCGGGTCGGCCCAGCCAGGCGAGGGGATAAGAGCCGCCGGGACGTCGGCCTGGTCGATATTCAGCCGGTAGCTGCCCGGGCGCACGGTGTAGGTCACCACGCCCGTCGGGTCGGTGGTGCCGCTCAGCACCAGCGTGCCCGTGAGCGTCTCCAGGCTCACATCCACCCCGCCCAGGCCCAGGTCGCCGCTCACATAGTCGTTGTCCACCGGGCTCGTGCGCTCCTCGAAGACCAGCCCCGTGATCGTCGCGTTCTGGTAGTAGCCCTGGTCACGATCCACGATGGCGGCCGAGAGGCTGCCGCGCGGCAGGACCTGGGCGATCAGCTCGTTGTCGCTGTCGTTTTCCTCGGCGCCCACCTCAGGCGTAGTCAGGTTCCACGGCTTGGCGGCGCTCGGCGGGGTGAAGGTCATGCTGAAGACGGCGGTCTCGCTGAGCGTGCTGGTATTGGGGTCACCGGGCAGGCCGGTGAACCTATAGATGCCCGAGAGCGGGGTGACCACCTCACGGGTGATCTGGGTCGTCAGGCGTCCCGGCAGGTTCACGTCGAGGAGCAGAGTCACCGTGACCCCGGGCAGGAGCGGCTGCGGCGAGCCATCATTCTGCACGCCGTCGGCGTTAAGGTCCACGAAGCCCGCACCCTCGACCAGCGAGCGGCCCACCAGGCCGGCGTCGTTGGCGAGGCTCGGCAGGCCGTAGGCGACGACGATGCTGTCGGCCAGCGTAGCGCTTGTAATCACATTGCTCGCGGAGATCACATCGCTGTCGCCGCCCGTGATAAACGCGAAGTTCAGCAGGTCGGGGTTGGTAAAGGTTGCGGTGTAGAGCCCGGGCAGCAGCCCGGTGACCGTGTAGGCGCCTGCCAGGTCGGTGGTCGCGGTGAGCGGGCCGCTGGGGCCGCTAAGCAGCACCTCGACGCCGCCGACGCCCGGCTCGCTGGCCTTCAGGTCGTCCTCATTACGGTCGAAGAAGACCTCGCCGCTGACGCGGGCCGGGCTGTAGTAGCCGAAGCTGTTCGCGCCCGCGTTGTTGGTGAGCGAGTCCTCGTTGCTGGTCAGCGGATCATTCGTCACCGTGATCGGGTCGGCCCAGCCAGGCGAGGGTACGCGGGTGCCCAGGTCGCTGTCGGCCTGGTCGATATTCAGCTGGTAGCTGCCCGGCTTCACGGTGAAGGTGATCAGGCCCGTCGCGTCGGTGGTGTCGCTCAGGACCAGGGTGCCGGTGATTGTCTCGAGGCCAACGGTCACATCGGCGATGCCGAGGTCATTCACACCGTCGTACTGATTATTGATATTCGCGGCGTCGGTCTCGATCTCCTCGAAGACCCGGGCGTTGACCAGCGCCTCCTGGTAGAAGCCCTGGTCGAAGTCGAGGCTGACGCCCGTCTCGGTGATCACCTGGGTCGGGCCATCGCTATCCACGGCCTCGTTCCCGCCCACATTGGCGACCGAGGACAGGTAGGTCCTGGTCAGGGGCGTGGTGGGCGGCGGAGTGATATTGAGCGTGTAGGTCACGCCCGTGCCGAAGGGCAGGAAGGCAAAGCTGTAGTTCGGGTCGTTGGCATTCGTCGTCGTGGGCGTCACGACCGGCGTATATGTAACGACCAGGTTAGGCAAGCTGGCGGTGACGGTGAGGGCGGCGGTGGCGCCGGGCAGGCTGCTGTCGCCCGTGCTCTGGGTGTCAGAGCCATCATTATCGAGGAAGACGCGGCCCTGCACCTCGCCACGCCCGCGGAAGCCGGCGTCCAGATTGTCCACCGGCGTGCCGGTGTTGACGTTCACCGTGGCGGTGCGGCCCACATCGCCCGCCGGCAGGATCGTCTCGACGTCGCTGTTGAGCTGGCCGGTGGCCGTGACATCGGTTGTCCCGGTGATCAGCTCAAAGGTCCCGCTGATCGGGTTGACGAAATCGACCTGATACGCGCCAGGGGCGACGCTGGTAAAGCTGTAGACCCCCGTATCGCTGATCGCGGTCGTGGTGGTCAGCACCAGGCTGGCGTCGTCGGCGCGACGCAGGCGCACCTCGACCCCGCGCATGCCGGGCTCGGCTGGCGCGGCCTCGTCGAGGCTGTTGTTGTTGGTGTCGAAGAAGGCCCGGCCCGCCACTGTGGTGAGCTGATAGAAGCCGGCGTCCACGCCCCTGTTGACGATGCCCAGGGCCGGCGTGAAGACCTCGGTGCGCCAGCGGGTGGCGCTCAGCGCGGGCGTGATCACGTCGGTGAAGTCGCCGGGCGTAGTCTCGGCGGGGTCGACTGTGGTCGTAATCAGCTTCGGGCTGGCGACGTAGCTGGCAAACGAAGGGCCGGCGCTGGCGAGGTCGAAGACGGCGTAGTAGCCCACGGCCGGCACGTTGGGGATGGTGTAGGTGCCGGTGGCGCTGGTCGTCGTGGTGGTGATAACGTTATTGTTCGAGGCACGGCGCAGCTCGACGCCTACGCCAGGGATGGGCGACTCGACCGGGTCAAAGAGCCCGTTGCCGTTGGCGTCCTCGAAGACGAAGTTGCCGACATCTGAGCGGACCAGGCCAAAGTCGACGGACGGGTCGTCCGGCGTGACGGCCGTGAGCACCGCGCTCGTCGTGTAGTAGTAGGTCTGGCTGAGGGCGTTAGTTGCCGAGAGGGCATTGCTGACCCCGATGCCGTCGAGGGTGGCGCCGGGGAGGAAGTTATCAGCGTCGAGCACGATTCGGTAGCTCTGGCCCAGCGGCAGATCGTTAAACAGGTACGAGCCGTTGATAGTGCCGCCGAAGTCGAGGTTGGTGAAGGTGCTGATCTCGGTGGTGTCGCGGATGCCGTCGCTATCGACGTCCACGTAGACGCGGATGCCGTTCTGGCCAAGATCTGCCTCGCCGGCCTGGAGGCGGTCACGGTTCAGGTCGAACCAGACGAAGTCGCCGACCGATCCCTTGTAGAAGCCAAAGGTGCTGGTGACGACCCGGTTGGAGCCATTGGCGACGCTGGTGAAGTCGAGGCTGACAGGGATGCTGACGCCGGTCACCGTAGAGACTATCCCATCGGGGAGGGCCCGGTCGTCGCTATCGGCATCGGTGGGCGAGTTAGCGGCGCCGGCGAGCGGTTTGCCGCTGAGGAACTCCGAGCCGGGCACGCGCACTGTGTAGGTGCCCGTCACCAGGCCGGTGAAGCTATAGACGCCGACCTCAGCGTTATTGCCAAACTCGGCGCGGGTCGTCGTGGTTGTCAGCACGGTCGTCCCGCTCGCGTCGAGCAGCTCTACCTCAATGCCATTGAGGCGCTGGTCGCCCTGGCTCTGGTTATAGTCACCGTTGCGGTTGATGTCGCGGAAGATAAAGCCGCTGATCGCGCCGCGGGCGAAGCCGATATCGACCGTGTCCTCGTTGAAGCCGCGGGACGATGGCAGGATGGTGGCCTCGAACAGGGGCAGCTTGGTCAGATCACCGTCGGAGTCACGCTGGTCAAGGGTGTTGACCAGCGCGTTCTGCCTGGTCAGGCTGTAGCCGGCGGGCACGCCAGAGACCACGCGGAGCGTGTAGGTCCCGGTGACGGGGGCAGTCTCCTCGAAGATGTAGCGGCCGCCGGTCGCCCCAGCGAGGTCGGGCACCTCGGTTGCGGTGACCACCGGAGTGGCGCCGTCAAAGAGCTGCACGGTCAGGCCGGTCAGCCCTGGCTCGCCTGCGTCCTGGATACCGTCGGCGTCAAGGTCGTCCCAGATCCGCGTATCGAGGCTGCGGTAGCCGCTCGGGGCCAGAGGGTCGGGGCCGCCGGAGACATCGCGCAGGCCGACCCCGAAGTTCACGCTGGGCGCGGCGAGGGCGACGCGAAAGACCAGGCCCGGGTTGGGGCGCACCTGGCCCGCCGCCGCCGGGCCCGGCACCGAGATGACCGTGTTCGCCGGCGGGGTCACCTCGACCCGGTACAGCCCAAAGGGCAGCAGCGAGAACGTGGCGACGCCGCTGTCGTTGGTGAAGAGCTGGTTGACCACCCGGTCGTCGGCGGAGTAGACCGTGACGAACTGGCCTACGATGGCCGGCTCGGCGTTATCTACGCCGTTGCGGTTGGTATCGTTGTAGACCCTGACCGTCAGGGTGCCGGTGGTCTGCGCGTAGGCCGTGGCCGCCGGGCCAAGCAGGGCCAGGGGCGAAGCTCCGAGTAAGATTAGGATCAAGCTGAACAGGTTAAGCGCGGAGCGAGCCAGCTGTCGAGCGGAGAGGTGGGCGAGTGGGACGCGCATCCGGCGCGCGAGACACCTGTTCGGCGACATAGTGGACGCTCCTTGTGCCACAACGTTACAGCTTCGCGGGCCCACGGTCATACGGTCATGTGGAATAGACCAGTATAGATTAGGTGAGAATAGATGAGTATTTATACAGACAGAACACAGCCGTCCGCACCTCGCCCGTAAAGGCTAACACGGATGGCTCTATAGGAATCCTGTACCTTTACACTACAGTACCACAAGCGTCAAGCCCTACCACCCAAGCACGTAAGAAACAGCGCATGGCGACCCCAAGGAGTACGCGCCAATGATGACAAAGCCGTCATTTTTCGACGCGAAGTGTCACAAAGATGGCAAGTCTTTTTTTGGGGCTGCTGCTGCGGGGCTAGGGGAGAAAGGCAAAGACGAGCAGAACGAGG
Organism: Chloroflexales bacterium; assembly: GCA_013336035.1. Lineage (GTDB taxonomy): Bacteria > Chloroflexota > Chloroflexia > Chloroflexales > Chloroflexaceae > CAIWXH01. Next base: position 556 of record JAAXUL010000466.1, on the reverse strand, counting down.
ACTATCACCGAGAGGAAGGCAACCAGGCTGACGAAGATCACCCGCTCCCAGTTGAAGAAGCGCCAGTCTGGGGGGATCAGCTTTTCGTAGCCGTAGATAGCAAGCTTATACAGGCCGCCGTCGCCGGTCTTGCCGAGGTCGAAGACGATATCGGTGACGGGGATCAGGCTGATCGACAGCTCGCTGAGGGCGATGTGGGTCTCATCATCACAGCGGGCCTCGGCCTCATTGAGCAGGCCGGCGACGGGGCTTATATGAGCCCACTCTGGGCGCATGCCGCCCTTATGGCGCTCGCAGTAGATCGGCTCGGCCTTGCAGGTGCGGGCCAGCCAGCTCTCGTCAAGGGCGGGCAGGTCATCCTGGGCCTCGAGCAGGCGCGTCTTGCGGCTCCAGCGAAAGGTCCTGCGCACCACAAGGCGGCCGACGCCCTCGCAGCGGTCGCAGGTGACGCCGCCGCGGCCCTCGCAGTCGGGGCACGGCACGAGGACTTGCTCGCTGGCGGCGGCGCGGGCTGCCGTCACAGGTGGGGCGGCCATCGCGCCGTCGTGTGGCGGCG
>JAAXUL010001299.1 GCA_013336035.1 Chloroflexales bacterium | reverse complement strand
GGGAGAGCAGGCCACGCAGGCCCTGGCCCGCCAGGGCGACGCTGTAGTCGCTCCCCGCCCCGTCCGTGACGGCGCTCAGGCCGCCGCTGCGCGCCCCGGCCGCCGTCGGCGTGAAGGTCACCAGGATGGTGCAGCTGTCCCCCGCCGCAAGGGTCGTCGGGAAGGTCGTCGCGCAGGTCCCGCCGCTGCGGGCGAAGTCGGCGCCTGTCACCGCGATGTCGCTGATGGCCAGAGGCTGGCTGCTGATATTGGTGAGGGTGGCGGCCTTGGCGGCGCTGGTGGTGCTCAACTGCTGGTCGCCAAAGCCGAGGCTGGCCGGGCTGAGCTGGCCCTCGGGTGACTCGTCGTCCCTGATCGTGATGGTGTGGACAGATGGCTCGGCGAGGGTGGCCGGGGTGGGGGCGCCGGTGGGCGTGCCCAGCGTGATCACGATGGTCTCGTCCGGGTCCACCACCGCATCGTCGGTGAGGCTGAAGCTGAGGCTGGCGCTCTTCTGGCCCGCGGGGATGCTCAGGGTGCCGCTGGTGAGGCTGTGGTCGGCGCCGGTGGCCGTGCCGCTGACGGTGTAGGGCACGGCGATGGCTTTGTCGCTGGCCAGGCTGAGCGTTACCGGGACGCTCACGGCGCCGGCGGTCTCGCTGATCGTCTGGCTGGCCGAGCCGTAGCCGACGGTCCGCACGCGGCGGGCGGCCTCGTCAACCGCGGCGCCGGCGTTCACGATGCCCGCGCCGCACTGGCCGCTGCAGGTGCTGCCCGCGGGGAAGGGGGTGGCCGTTGATTGCAGGATCTGGCGCACCTGGTCCGGGGTGAGGGCCGGGTTGACCGAGAGCATCAGGCTGGCGACGCCGGTCACGTGGGGCGCGGCCATGCTGGTGCCCGCATACCCTCCGTAGGCGTCAACGGTGGGGATGGTCGTGCCGGCGTTGACGGTGGACCAGATCATGTAGCCTTCGCTCTCTTCGCCGCCCGGGGCGGCGATCTCGACCGTCGCGCCGAAGTTGCTGTACGAGGCCCTCCCGCCGTCTCGGCGCGAGGCGGCGACCGTGATCACGCCGGCGCAGTTGGCGGGCTGCGTGTTGGCGGCGTTAACGCCTTCGTTGCCGGCGGCGACGACGATCACCGTGCCCGCCGCGGTGGCGGCGCTGACGGCCTCCTGAATGGAGTTGTCGCAGGTGGTGGTGCTAGGGTCAGAGAAGCCGAGGCTCATATTGATCACGCGGGCCGGGTTCGGGTTGAGGGGGAGGCCGGCGACCGTGAGCCCGCTTGCCCAGCGTATGCTGTCGATGATGTCGGAGCTGTAGCCGCCGCACTTGCCAATGGCGCGCATAAAGAGCAGCGGCGAGACCCAGTTGATCCCGGCGACGCCTATGCTGTTGTTGGCGCTGGCGCCGATCGTGCCGGCCACGTGCGAGCCGTGCCACGAGCTGGGGCTGCTGCCGCAGCCGGGGCGGACCTCGGCCGGGGTGACCCAGTCGCCGGGGTCGCTCGGGTCGGCGTCACGGCTGTCGCCGTCGTTGGCGATGAATGTGTTGCTGATCATGTCGTAGCCGGGGTTGCCGGGGCGCGTGCGGCCGGCCAGGTCCTCGTGGCCCAGCAGCCCGCCGCTGTCGATCACGGCGACCCCCACGCTCGCCGAGCCGGTGGTGATGTCCCAGGCCGAGGGCAGGTTCGCGCCGTAGTTGTCGGCGGCGAGGGGCCAGATATTCCAGCTGTAGGTGAAGCTATAGCCCGGGTCGTTAGGCGTCAGGGTGGGGAAGACGATCGCGTCGGGCTCGGCGTAGAGCACATCGGGGCGGGCCGCGATCTGCTTGGCGATGGCCTTGATCTCGGCGTAGGGGCGGAGGCTGTCGAGGCGCAGGACGTGGGCGTGCTCGGCGAGGGGGCGCAGGTAGTCCAGGGTCGTGCCCGCGTCGGCGCTGAGCATGCCGGCGACCTGGTCGGGCTGGGCGGCGGCCTGGGCGGCCGTGTCGGAGGCGGGCCGGAAGGCGACGATGATCTGATCGGTGTGGGCTGCCTCAGCGGGAGGCTGTGGCTGAGCGGCTTCGGACGGGCGGCTTAACGAGGTGGAGAGCCCGAGCATTGCCGCGACGATCAGAGCGTACAAGAGTGGACGAGGTAGCCGTGTCAGCCTGAGCATAGGGCTGCATCCTAGGGTAGGCTAATTGACGTAGGCAAGCCAGGAGCTTCTTACCTATGCTATAACATAGAAGATGACGAAATACAACGGCTACAGTCCGTAGCCGCTATGATAATGGGCTGGTCGGGCTGATCAGCCTCTTTTGCCATGCAGACACTGCTCGACTTATGCGCTGAGCTCGCCGCTCAGCCGGCTATGGGCGCCCTGGCCGCGGCTCTGGCGCGCCGCCCGGCCCAGCTGCGCGTGGCGCCCTTGCCGGCCGCGGCCCGCACGCCGGTGGTCGCGGCCCTGGCGCGCCGCCACCAGGCGC
>JAAXUL010001298.1 GCA_013336035.1 Chloroflexales bacterium | reverse complement strand
GCGCCGTTCGAACGCGCAGCCGGTCTTGAGCGCCTTGAAGAATTCCTCGATTCGCCAGCGCCCCTGGTAGTGCTTGATGACTTGCAGGACCTCGCTCTCGGTGGCGATTCCCTCCGTGGTCAGGAGCAGCCAGTCGATGGGCTCCTCGTCAGCCGGGCAATCGGGCTCGTGGACCCAGACGGCGTTGAGCGTCAAGGCCGCCGGAAGATCCTTGCTCGCCTTGGTGGGGCGCGCGAGGTTGACGGTGGTTGCCCGCACCTCGAGCGAGGCCAGCCGTGCCTTGCGCGGCGGATGGTCCTTGCGAGCCTTGGGCGCCACGTCGGCCCCCGGCTTTCGGTCCTTGACCGCAAGCGTGTAAGTGCCCATCACCGCGGCGCGTTGGAGCGTGCTTCTCAGCTTGCCTGCAACGCCCCCCTTCTCCTCGTCTGCGTCGGCGTTGGCGAGAAGCCGGTCGTGTTTGGCGCGAATGATGAACCGGGCCGTCTGCCGCACGAGCAGATCGGCAAAGAAGTCGTAGTCGTCGGCCTCGCGATCGCCCAGGTGGATGATCGCCGTCGATCCATGTAGGGCTTGTTCGGTCTTCTCGACCTGGGCCTTCCAGCGCACCGACTCCCTGGCGTTCTGCTCGCGGCTCTTGGCGCGCTCCGTCCGGTGTTCGGTCCCCCTGAGCTCGGCTGGAATCACCTCGCGCGTCCACGCCATGAGGGCCGCGATTCCCAGCGGCCGGTGGCCATCGTCGCCACTCACCATGAGCGTCAGGTGGCCGTAGAAGCCGTCTTCGCCGCCGTCCACCGGCCCCAGGCCCGTTCGCTCCGTCTCCTTGCCGAACCCGAAGACGGTGGTGTCGTGGGCGGCCAGCACGAGCTTCTCGCCGGCGCAACGGGCAGCGGTCGCCGCGGCGTGGGCCCGGTGGATCTTTTCCGGGGTCACCTTCGGGTTGTTGCAGAGTCGATAGAGCCCTTCCAGCGCTCCGGCGTCGTCCTCGTAGATCTGCGGGAAGCTCTTGCCGGGCTCCCTCGCCACGTCGGCGGCCACCTTGCGCGCGCGCGCCTCGAGCCGAGCGTCTCCCAGTTCGATGCCGTCTAGCTCCCTGCTGAGTCGCGGGAGGTCGGCCGTGGCGGTGGACATGGTTCCTCGCAGAGACGCTGCTTCGCGCGGCGATGCAGCGGAAAGAGGTAGAGCGCCTTCGGCGTGCCGTGGTGCAGATACGCGTTGCCCCGCCGGATTCGGCCCGCAGTCGTTCCCACGCGGACCCAGTTCGCGGCGCGGTAGCAGGTGCCGCGAAAGCGCGCTTCGTCCACGAAGGTCTCCGCCAGGAGCAACGGGTGCTTCCAGACGGCCATCCAGTCCCGGCTCAGCCGTCGCAGGTTGAGTCCCAGCACCTTCGAGGCGAGGTGCTTGATGCGCACCCACGGGGGCACGAGGAAGCGGATGTTGTTGGCCACCAAGTGCAGGTTGCGGGCCTTCGCCGGCCCGCGCCAACCGAGGTAAGCCTCCCGCGCTGGGGCGTGCAGCACCGCCGACGCCCAGCCAACCAGCGCGACCACTTCCCCCGAGAGGAGCGCGACGTAGAGCAGATGCTCACCGACGATGGGCTTGTGCCCGAGGTAATGGTACCGGTCCATGAACAGGCGCCACCCCTGGCGCTCCTCGGGCGCGATCGGTCTCACGACCAGCCCCGCCAAGCCCGCTTCTTCCCCGCTCATCTCCGACCAGGCGAGCGGAATACAGTCACGGGGAAGCTGTGGCAACTCTGCGCGCACCCGCACTCGCCGCGGAGCCGGCAGGGTCAGGTGCCCCCACTCCTCGAGCCGCAGCAGCAGGTCCGTGCAGGCGAAGACGGCATGGGTGCCGTTGGCCTGCCGCCAGTTCCATGCCTCGCAGATCTCGCGGGCAAGCTGCGGTCGCGTCCGCTCACCCTTGTGACGCGTGACCGTGTCGCGAAGGAAACAGAGCTCCGCTTCGCCAATCGCGCGGTTGCGATAACGCAGTAGCGGTGCGGTGCATCCTTCCATTGGCCACGGTATGGCATGAGGCCGCCGGCGACGCCAGTGAAAGATGGGCGACGTCACTCCACCGAGATGTGAGGAATCCCAAGGCCCGGAGGCCTGCCGCCACCAACTCGAGAGCGGAGGACTGCCACTGCTGATGCTCACCCCGCTGCCCATCGACCCGCGCCTGAGCGAGATCGTCGAGCGCCTGCGCAGCGCCTCGGGCCTCGTGCTGCAGGCCGAGCCGGGCGCCGGCAAGACCACCCGCGTGCCCTCGGCGGTCCTCGAGGCGGGGATCGCCGGAGATCGCGTATGCGATGGCCGCGTCGGGTGTGCTGGCCATGGGCCGTGCCACGCCGTGACCGGTATGTTGGTGGATCTCCGGATAGATATCTTGCCAGCGCTGCTTGCTCGCCTCGTCCCACCATTGCCGGTTTTCGACAAGCAATGGTGGGA
>JAAXUL010000465.1 GCA_013336035.1 Chloroflexales bacterium | reverse complement strand
CCGCCGCTCGCCGCCGGCCAGGGCCTACTTGATCAGACCCTGGGCCTTCAGGAACGCGCTCGCGACAGCGGGGATCTCCTGCTTGTCCGGGCCATCGACCTGCCAGTTCAGGCCCGACACCACCGCATTGGTGAGGGCGGGGGCCAGCGTGTTCAAGGCCTCGGCGAGGCCGGGGTTGGCGGCCAGCGTGTCCTGGCGCACCACCGGGGCGATCTGGTAGATCGGGTAGGCGCTCTTGTCGTCCTCGAGTGCGGTCAGCCCGAGGCCGCTGAGCTGGCCGTCGGTGCCGAAGGCCACGACCACATCAATGTCGCCGCGGGTCAGGGCCTCGTAGCGCAGGCTGCCAGCGTCGAGCTGCACATAGTTCTCGCCCCCGAACTTCGGGTCGAAGCCGTAGGCCGCCAGCACCGCCTTGTTATCCTCGCGCTCAGGGAACTCGGGTGGGCCGCCCAGCTTCAGGTCGGCCGACTTGGCCGCCAGGTCCGAGAAGGTCTTGACGCCGAGCTCATCGGCCCTGGCCTTGGTCAGGGCGAAGGTGTTGGTATTGTTGAAGGGCGAGGCGTCGAGCCAGGTCAGCTGAAACTGCGCCTCGTAGCCCGTGCGCACGGCCTCGAGGATGCCCTTGGCGTCGGCGATGGGCTGGGCCTTGAGCACCTCGAGCAGGCCGGTGGAGGTGTACTCGGGGTAGAGGTCGATGTCACCGCCGACGAGGGCGGCCTGGGCGATCGGCGTCGCACCGAGGTTGAACTTGCGCTCGACCGTGAAGCCGTTGGCCTCGAGCACCTGCGCGTACAGCTCGGCGACCAGGATCGCCTCGGTGAAGTTCTTCGAGCCGATCTTGATCGTGGCCCCACTAGCGGGTGCCGGGGCGGCGGTGGCGGCGGCCTCGGTTGTTGGGGCGGCGGTGGCGGCGGCCTCGGTCGTCGGGGCGGTAACAGCCGTGGGCTCAGCCGTCGGAGGCGCAGCCGCGGGCTGGCCACACGCCGCAAGCAGCAGCGCCAGGGTGAGCAGCAGCGGGCCTGCGCGAAGCGGGACGAACGGGTTCCTCATCGGTCCTCCTCTATCCAGGGCATCTGTCTATGATTCGCGGCCCAGGCGCTGCGGTGAGACCCACCGCTCGATCAGGCCGAGGATCAGCTCACTCAGCAGCGCCAGCACCGCGATCGGGATCGCGCCGACCAGCATAATGCGCGGCTCAAAGAGGGCGAAGCCGCGCGTGACGAAGATGCCAAGCCCCCCGGCGCCGATGAACGCAGCTAGCGAGGCGCTTGCGACAACCTCCACCGCGGCGGTCCGCACGCCGGCGATGATGGCCGGCAGGGCCAGCGGCAGCTCCACCTGGAGCAGCTGCTGGCGCGTGGCCATCCCCATCCCGCGCGCCGCCTCGACCACGGCGCGCTCCACGCCCTGGAGGCCGGCATAGACATTGATCAGCACCGGCGGCAGGGCCAGCACGGTCAGGGCGATCAGGGCCGGCCCGAAGCCCGTGCCAAGGTAGGGCAGGGCCAGAAAGAGGATCGCCAGGCTGGGGATCAGGCGCAGCGTGCCCACGACATTGATCACATACTGGCCGGCAGCAGCATGGCGTGCCGCCCAGATGCCCAGGGGAACGCAGATCAGCAGGCTGATCGCCAGGGCGCTGCCGCTCAAGACCAGGTGCCGGCTCAGCTCGGTCCAGAAGCGCGCCTGGTTGGCGAGAAAATAGGCGTAGGTTTCACGCAACAGCTCGATCATCCCCGTCACCCTCACTGAACTCTATGCCCGCTACAGGGCGGGCGCGAGATACTGCGCCAGCGGGATGCCCATCAGCGCCTCCACCTCGGGGTACACCTGCGGGTCGGTCACGCCGCTGGCGAGCGGGATGACGCTGCGATCAACGGCCAGCACCGCCACCGCCTGCCCCAGCCGCGTATCTTTGACCGCGACCGGCTGGCCGCTGGCCAGATCGAGCAGGGCGATCACATCGGGGAAGGTGCTCAGCCGCTCGCCGCCGCCGTCCACCGCCATATGCTCATTGAGCACATAGACGGTCAAGGGGTGCGGGCTGGCGCCGACGACAAAGCGCGCGTGATCGTAGCTGCCGCGCGTCTCCAGGCTGGCCTCAGTCACTGGCCCCGTGCCCAGAATGCGCCCGCGCAGGGTGCCGGTGATCGCGGCGATCACGGCCGCGCCGCCCTGCGGCTCCGCGGCGATCATCGCCTCGCCGAGCCGGATCGCCAGCGAGATGGCGCCCAGCGCCCCGTGCTCGCGCACATAGCTGGCCGGGATGGGGTTGCGCGCCGCGGCGATGAACCCGCCCGACTGGACCGAGGCGGCGCGCAGAATATGCGCGGTGCGCGTCACATCGCCGCGGGCGACCACCTCCAGGTAGGCGCCCTGGTCGCGGTTGCCGCCGGCCACCGCCTGGATCGTCTCGTAGCCCGCCAGCCTGGTCAGCCCCATCGAGCCCATGTTGCCGGTGGGGTGCGCACGCACATCGCCGGCGGCGTCGATCACCGGGATGCCGAGCATCGCCGACTGGAGCCAGCCGTTGATCGAGGTCGAGTAGCCATTCTGGGCTGTCATCACCCCGGCGATCGGCTTGCCCAGGGCCGCGATCAGCAGCTCGAGGGCGCGGATATAGTCGCGGGGGTACATCTGCCAGTCGGGCGCGCCCGGCGCGCCGATGGCCGTGACCGTCACGATCACCCCGTCAGCGGGAATCTCATCGATGCTGGCCAGCGTGGGGCGGCCCAGGTTGATCGCGGTGGCGCCGTTGCGCAGGCCGTGGTCGAGCCAGCCGCCGCCGCCGGCGGCCAGCACACCGCCGCCGAGACAGGCCGCGCGAACATCAGCGTGGGTCAGCAGACGCATCGAGTGCTCCTCAGCGCGCCAGGCGCTCACAGATTCAGGGCGTCGAGATCAGCATCGCGGGCGGCCTGGCGGGCCAGGCCATAGCCGGCGTCGGCGTAGCGGAGCACGCCCAGCCCCGTATCGGCGTCGAGGACGTGCTGCAGCCGATACTCGGCCTCTGGCGAGCCGTCGGCGATCAGCGTCACGCCGCTGCTGGTCATATAGCCGCTGTAGCCGCCCCCGCCCGAGTGGATGGCGACCAGGTCGGCCATCGCGGCGCAGTTAAGCATGGCGTTAAGCAGGGGCCAGTCGCTCACCGCGTCGCTGCCGTCGCGCATCTTCTCAGTACCGATGTAGGGATGCGCCATCGAGGCCGCGTCGAGATGGTCGCGGGTGAAGGCGACCGGCCCGCGCAAGCGCCCGTCGCGCACCGCGGCGTTCACCAGCAGACCGAGGCGAGTGCGCTCGCCGTGCCCAAGCCAGGCGATGCGAGCGGGCAGCCCCTGGAAGGGGATGTGCTGCCGGGCGAGCGGGATCCAGTTCTGCACCAGCGCGTTGGCGGGGAAGCTGGCCAGGGCCAGGTCGTCGATCAGGGCAATATCGTCGGGCTCGCCGCTGAGCGCGATCCAGCGGAAGGGGCCGATGCCCTGGCAGAACAGGGGGCGCAGGTAGCGCTCGGTGAAGATATCGATCTCGAAGGCGCGCGCCACGCCGCCGCGGGTCGCCTGGATGCGGATGTTATTGCCGTTATCGAAGACGACGGCCCCACGATCCTTGAAGGCGAGCATGGCCTCGACCTGGGCGGCGATCGCGGCGATTGATTGGCGCTCCAGCTCGGCCGGATCGCGCTCGCGCAGCTCAACGACCTGATCTGGGCTCAGGCCGGGGGGGACATAGCCGTAGCGCGCATCGTGGGCGCTGGTCTGGTCGGTCACCACGTCGGGGGTGACCCCGCGCCGCGCCAGCTCCGGGTAGACCTCGGCGGCGTTGCCGATCAGCGCCACGGCGGAGGGCTCGCCCCGCACCTGGGCCGCCCGGCAGCGCGCCAGGGCCTCGTCGAGATCCTCGGCCACGCTGTCGCACCACCCGCTTGCGACCCGCTGCAGCGCGCGCTCAGGGTCCACCTCGACCACTAGCATCACCGCGCCGGCCATGCGCGCCGCGAGCGGCTGGGCGCTGCCCATCCCGCCCAGCCCGGCGCTCAGCACCAGGCGACCGCGCAGCTCGCCACCGAAGTGCTCGCGCGCGACCTGGGCCAGGATCTCGTAGGTGCCCTGGATGACACCCTGAGAGCCGATGTACTGCCAGTCGCCCGCCGTCAGGCCGCCCCACATGATCAGGCCGCGGCGCTCCAGCTCGTAGAAGTGCTCAGGGGTGGCCCAGCGCCCGACCAGATTGGTGTTTGCCATCACCACAATTGGCGCCAGGGGGTGGGTCTTGAAGACCCCGATCGGCTTGCCCGACTGGATCACCAGCGTCTCATCGTCGCCCAGCCGCTTGAGCGTAGCGACAATCGTGTGATAGCTCGGCCAGTCGCGGGCGGCCTTGCCGATCGCGGCGTACACCACCAGGTCCTCAGGGCGCTCGCCAACCTCCAGCACGTTCTCCAGGAGCCGCAGCAGGCCCTCCTGGCGCCAGCCCCGACAGCGCAATGTGTCGCCCCGCTGGGCGATCACCGGACGTGTGCTCATGTGCCCGCCCTTTCAGCTGGCGCGGGCCAGCGGCATAACGTCAGGGAGCGTCTCCTCGGTGGCGGCAACCGCTGCCTGCAGGGCGCCGGAGGTGAGCAGCTCAACGATGGCGTCAATCTCGGGCGGGAGATAGCGGTCCGCCGCGAGAAAGGGTGACACCGAGCGCAGCACGGCGTAGGCCGTGCCCGTGCCCGCGCCGAGCACCAGGTCACCATGGAGATCGACCGCCTGCGCCGCGGCGAGCAGCTCGATCGCCAGGATACGCCAGCACGTCGCGATACTGTGCTCGACGCGGGCGACGCCGAGCTGCGCGTGGGTGGCGTGGTCCTCGATGCCGTTTGCCACCGGCACGAACGAGAGCGAGGTCGGGGTGGCGTTGAAGCTCACCTGGGCGTTCAGGGCGCTGACGATCTTCTGGAGCATGCCGAAGCCGACCTGCACACCTGGCCTCGTGGTCAGCTGCGACGGCAGCCCGGTGAGCTGGGGGCTCATCAGGCGCAGCATGCGGCTGGTCGCGAGGCCGGCCAGCTGGCCCATCGCGATCGCGAGCATATCGAAGGCCAGGGCCAGGCCGGTAAGGTTAAAGTTGCCGGTCACGAGCATCTCACCGCTGTCGGGCAGCACGAGCGGAGTGTCGGCGGCAGCGTTCAGCTCGGTCTCAAGGATCGTCTGCGTGTAGCTCAGCGCGTCGGCGCAGGCCCCGTGGACCTGTGCGCTACAGCGGTAGCTCAGCGGGTCCTGCACGGCCCGGCCGGAGCGTCGCCACAGGCTGCTGCCGCGCAGCAGCGAGCGCTGGCGGGCGGCGGCGTGGGCCTGGCCGACAAGCGGGCGCGCGGCGTGGGTGCGCGGGTCGAGCGGGCTCGTATTCCCTTGAAAGCCTTCCAAGCTGAGCGCGGCGGCAAGGTCGGCGCACTCCAGCAGCCGCCAGGCCTCGCACAGCACCAGCGCGCCCTGGGCGAGGGACACGCTGTTGACATTGATAATGCCCATCGCATCCTTGGGGCCAAGCGCGACCGGCGCGAGGCCGGCGCGGGCAAATGCCTCCGCCGCCGACAGCCGCTGGCCCTGGTAGCTCACCTGGCCGCACCCGATCAGCGGCAGGGCCAGCTGGGCCATCGGCGCCATCTCGCCCATCCCAAGTGAGCCGTCGGCGCGCACCACCGGGTGGATCCCGGCGTTGAGCATTGCCAGGAGCGTGTCGAAGACCGCCAGCTGGACCCCCGAGCCGCCGCGCGCCATCCCGTTGAGCCGGATGAACAGCATCGCGCGCACAACCGGCTCAGGATACTCGGCCCCCACCCCGACCGCGTGGCTCAGCAGGATATTGCGCTGGAACTCGCCAACCTCTTCCGGGGCGATGAACACATCCTTGAGGGCACCCAGCCCGGTGTTGAGCCCATAGATCGGCACGGTCTGGGCGCTGCAGCGCTCCACAATCTGGCGCGCATGGCTGATCCGCGTACGGACATCGGGAGGTGCGACCACCGGCATGCGCCCGAAGGCGACCTGCTCGACGGCGGCAATGGTGAGATCGTGACCAGTGAGGGTGAGCGACACGGAGCAGCTCTTTCTGCCTGAGGGTGGGGCTAGTAGCATGGGTAGCGCGCAGATCGCCGTGAAATACTGAATATTATCGCGTAAGATATTATACTATAGCCAGGCCTCGATCGCAAATGCCACATCCGCCTGGCCCCATGGTCAGCTGCACCGACCATGTGCGTACCTGAACAGCCTGATCGTCAGCGTCAGCGTCACGCTGATCCAGCTGCTGGCGGAGAGATGACAAATGGGAGGGCAATGCCCTCCCATAGAACGGTCCCCGCGCGTTACCACGCGCTAAACGCTGACGTGCCCATCCTCCTGGTCGGCGAAGAGCACCGTGCTGAGGTAGCGCTCGCCGTTGCTCGGCACGACGAAGACGATCAGCTTGCCGGCATTCTCCGGCCGGCGCGCCACCGTGAGGGCCGCCCAGGCCGCCGCCCCGCTGCTGATCCC